>JAWXUP010000121.1:0-5429 GCA_044426345.1 Clostridia bacterium
ATACATTTGTAAACCATTCGCCTATTGTCGCGATAGTGTTTTTAATTGTATCGATTGCCGATATAATAAAAGATTTTACCGACTCAAAGACTGCGTTAACAGTATTTCTAAAAGTTTCACTTGTTGCGTATGCAGTCACTAGCGCTGCAACCAGTGCAGCAATCGCCATAACTACTAAAAGTATCGGATTTGCTGCCATAACCGTGTTTAAAAGAGTAAATGCAGTTGATATTGATTTTATAAATGAAGATATTTTCATAACTGCTGTAAGCGCCACAAATGCTGAGACAACTCCTGCTATAATTGGCAATAACCAACTAAATTTATTGTATAATTCTTGTAAACTTTCCAAAGCTGCGTCCACATCAAAACTTGCAACAAAATCAGCCATTTCCTTGATTATTTCTTCCAAAGGTTCTTTGAAATTATCATACAATTTAATTCCGGCATTTTTAACGTTTTCAACCAATCTGCTTAATTGGTGGTCGACTGTATCTGTCATTGTATCGTAAGCGTCACCAACAACATCAGCCGATGTTCCCATAGCTTCCAAATTCTCTTTAAAAGTTTCACTGTTTGAACCAGCCAAGCTTAATGCTGCTTTACCAGCTTCGACCGAACCGAACATATTAAGAAGTTCACCTTCAACGTCACTAGCTGACAATCCTAATTGTGCTAGGCTTTCTTCAAATGTATAATTTTCACCAGTTGCAGTGTTAACAACGTTCATCATTTGCGAAATTGCTTGACTGTCTTTTGATAGGTTAACCGTTAATAAATTCAGTACATCGGACAAATCTTTACCTTGCGCCGTTAATTCCTGGAAGCTTGAACCTGTCAAATCATATAAGATACTTGACGCAACAGTTCCTTCTTTTCCTAACTCTGCAAGTAATGTATTTAATTGAGTTGTTGCCTTTGACGTGTCTGTACCTTGTGCCGTCATAGTCGCAAGCGCTGCGCCTACTTGGTCGAATTCCACTCCAAGCGCTGCTGCTGTTGGAATTACATTCGCTATGCTTGCCGATAATTCAGCTACTGTTGTTTTACCTTTGTTTTGCGTCTGCATTAAGATTTTTTGAACGGTGTCCGTTTCTTCAACGCCTAATTTATATGCGTTTAAAATAGAAGTTTGAGCGTCAACAACATCTCCTAATTCAGCTCCAGCACCGATTGCTAATTTTGTTGATTGTTCCATAAAGTCCATAGCTTCGCTCATATCTTCTGTAACAACTACGCCTGCTGAAAGTGCGTTATACAAACTGTCTGCAAGTTCTTTAGCTGCGTAACCAGAACTCGAAGATAAAGCAAGAACCGAATTGTTTAAATTGTCAACATCAACGTTGACATCACCAAACAAAGTGCTAACCATAGCCATTGAACTTTCAAACTCTTTACCAACCATTGTTGCAGCCGTACCGAGTGCAACCACTGCTGTTGTAGCAATAGCCATTGACTTTTTAGCAACTGAACCAGCGTTGTTCAAACTTTGCTCTAAACTTTTTGTGTCACCGTCAATTTTAATAATTAAGCTACTAGCCATTGTTCAACTCCTTGTTTCTTTTTTTAACATAATCAATCATTCGATTGTTACGCTGTTCAAGAGTTTCATTTGTAGAAGTAGCACCTAAAGGATATTTATTTCTAACGCTTTTGTTGTAGGCTCTTTCTTCTTTCTTCAGCCCCTGTAATGGTGTTCCCCAGCACTCCAAAACTTCATTTAATTTTGTGTCTTTAACTCCGTTTAAAAGCATTTTAAACTTTTTAAAATGAAGGTCAGCAATATCTAAGTCGATTTGATATTTTTCCCAAAACGCACTAAATATTAACTCCCACAAAACATCATATTTAAAAGTATACGCCGATTTCTTGTTTGACTTATCCTTAATATCCGTCTTTTCGTCTGGTTGCTGCTCAAAATATAATCCGTTAATTTCAAGTATTGTTTTTTCATTCAACGGCAATTTATTTGCTCGAATAAAACTAGAAATATCACCGTTATTTGTAGCAATATTACAGTAATCAACAAATAAACGGTAGTCAGTCGAATATTCGAACTTTCCACCGTTAATTGTTAATTCAACAAAGCGTTCAGCTAAGTTATTTCGATACATTTTCCATATACCTAACGTTGTTTGTAACTTCGTTTATTGGTTGTATCATCGGTTTTAACTTTGCAATAACTTCTTCAGTTGCTTTTTCTTGAACTTTTTTTCTAAAATTATCATAAACTTCTAGTATCGCAATCACAACTTGCGCCATATAGTCAAGATTTTCGTCTTTTCCGTTGCTGAAAATTTGATTTGCATTTTGCAAACCTAAAACGGCTTCGGTACATTTAAAATATCTGTCAAACTCTGTAATATGTTTGTCTTTATTGATTTTATCGATGTTATCTTGCACGCTTTGTGTCCTTGCTGGCACAACATATTCAACGTCATTTATAATAACTGCGTTTTGTTTGTTTTCAAATTGTTCTCTTGATACTTGCATAATTTATAATCCTTTCTTATTCAGCTGAACTGTAATAGTTTGTTGCAGCTGCTGCTCCGTATGTATATTCAACTGGTTCTGAACCGATTTTCTTTAAATCAACATCAAAAGTTGTGCTTTCGCCAGCTGAACCAGAAGCGTCACTATTTACAATGATTGAAGCCGTTCCTTGCTCACCTTTACCATTTAAGATATTAAAGTAAACATAACGTCTAACAACATTGTTACCAGTGCCGAACTTGATACCGTGGCTGAAACACAAGTCCTGGAACTCGTCACCAATATATCTATCCCCTGTTGGTTTGAAAGTACGTTGTGTACCTGTTTTTTGCGTTGATTGTCCTGCTCTAATATAAGTTTTATCTTGCGTGATTGGATTCATTTGTGCGTCAAGTCCGTCAACACCCATTTGCACCACTGCAAAATTATCAATATCAGTTTCATCGTCTGTTAAACCAACTGCTAAAACCCAATCGTCATTTGTTACCCAGCCAGTATAATCTGCTTTTGGTGTAACGCTTGCCATCAATTCGCTTAATCTCATTGTTATTCTCCTCTGTAGTAGTAATCTATTATAATTTGAAATTGCACTTTTGAATTCTTGTTTTCATCAATACTCGCAACGTTTACACCTGTTGTTTCGATTGTTTTTATATCATAACCGATACTTGGTAAGTGCTTTGCTTTGATTTGCTCTTGAACCCACATCTGCAATTTCTTTGTTTCGTCCAAAATCTCAACGTTTTTCGTTTCGCCTGTTGGTGAACTTTTTAATCCGTACAAAACATTGACTTGCGCCACGTTTACCGTGTAGCGTTTAATCCCTTGATTGTGAATATAACGTTTAATATAAATATCATCAACGCCCATAACATCTGGTGAAACAATAACGTCACCGTTTGCTTGTTCGCCTGTCAAGTCTGCCACTGCAAAATATAAATTTTTAAAATATTCACAAGGATATAACCACTGTAATATTTCTTTTTCAAAATTATTTATCATAAAGGTAATCTCCCAGAATCAACATAGTTTTGCATACTAGCTATAAGCAATTCGTCTTTTTTAGCACGTATAGCAGCTTTATCCCATTCACCTGTTGCCCACTCATTTCTTTGTGTACTCCAGTTGAAATCTCCGTAATATTGAGCCAACGCATAATTTGAAATGTACTTGATTTCTTTGCCTTGAATAGGTGAAATGTTATCAGCCAAAGCGCCTGTTTTTTTAGGTGTAAAATGGTATATCAGTTTATACCACGTTGTGGTCGAATATGTCCAGAACGCATTGTTATCAATTTTTTTCAATTCATAAGGTATATTGATATTGTTTGTAATTGTTAACCCCATATCATTACCCTGCCCAGTAAAAGTGAGAAGTTCTTTCCAGTTCTGGGGAAACTCTTACTTGCGCCGTTTTTGCTGTAAACATTTTGTCTGTCAAGTCTTTTAAATCTATACTTGGCGTGCTGCCTTCTGCAATTTCTGCGACTAATTCTCCCAGCACTAATACGTCACCGTCTTGCACTGTGAATTTATCACCAACGCTCGTGGTTTCTACCCACTGCCTATACGGTAAATAGTCATCGTTGTTTGGTGCTTTTACAACGTAAAAATCACCTTGCAAGCTAACGTTGCTGCTGACTTTGGTTTCTTGCGCTTTCTTGAATAAACAGTTGTGCAACACATAAGAAGTCCAACCGTCTTGCTCTTTATTGAATTGATTGAGAAATGTAAATTTATTATACAACGTAACGGTTTGATTTCCGAACGGTATTTTATTTAATTCCATTACTGAACCCCCAAATACAAGATTGAAACATTATTTTCAGTCTTAATCGGTTTTAGACTCAAAAGGCAAATAGCATTTATTCTTTCATCAATTTCGTTGTTTGTTGAGTTCTTGAAAGTTTGGCTCATTCCTTCGTTACTTTCACTCGTAATAACTACGTCAGTAGTTTTATTTTGCAAACTGAAAAGCTCAACGATTTCAAAAGATAAATATTTTAAAATTTGCTCATATTTCAAAGCCATATCTTCAGTGATTTTATTTCTTGAAAATTCGTTGATTTTTAATTCAGCCATAAAATTAAAACGAGCAAAGTCAATTTCATTCAATTCGCCACCCATATCTTTATAAGTTTCATATTGTAAATACATAGTCTTTGCTCCTTTCTTTAAACTTCTGGTGGATTGTTACGCAGACTTTCATCATAAGTAATTTGAACGTTCTGTCTTCTGTGCCAGCCAAAGAACTTAATATCCGAAAATAAAATAATGTCTTCTTCTGTTAAACTAGAATCATCAGCGTTTGATAAATATAAAATGCCGTATACTGCGCCCTTTTGCACATCATACAATATATTTTCCGTTTGCCAAGCCCTATCTTTTAACATTCTCCCCATAGCGTCATAACAATGGATTGTTACACGGTATTTTGGGTCAACATTTTTAAACATATACGAATCACAACCAGCCAAACGCATTGGAGCGTTCATTCTTGCGCGATACATCGAGTCTTTTGACGTGATTCCGTTTGTTTCGTTGTCATTGAATAAAGAAGTGCTTTGTATTCCGTTACCGTAAACAAAATCATAACCAGTAAAGGTGACGTTTCCGTTTAACCCTGTTAAGTGGCTCAATAATCTTTCGTTTGTATAATCGTGAAGAAAATCAGTTGTAATGTATTTAACACCCATTTTTCTATAAACTTCTAACAAGTTAGGCTCATTCATAGTCCAAATGCCAACTTCTACGCCGTCTGCAATAGCTTTTACCAGCCATTCAGCTGTTGCGCTTGCATTTGCATAATTTGCCGACAATACAAAGTTGTTTTCAAGACAAGTTTCAACATTTGTTACAGTTGGATTTGATACAAGATAGTGTAAATTTACATTTACATTTAATTCTCTTGCGCGATTCAAGTAAGAAACATTAAAT
>JAWXUP010000026.1:0-30955 GCA_044426345.1 Clostridia bacterium
CATTCGATTCCGTAGCCTACACCGAAATCTAATTCATCAATTTGAGGAACTTCTGCATCTGGTGTTTCTTCTGGATCTGGGTCTGGAGTAACCTCTGGATCTGGATCTGGAGTAACTTCTGGATCTGGGTCTGGAGTTACTTCTGGTTCGATAACTTCAGCGTTAACTGTGATTAAACGAGATGCTTCAGCTGTTAAGCCTTCGCTGTCTGTAACTGAGTATGATACTGTGTAAACGCCTGCAACACTTGTGTCTACTGCGCCTACTACTTTAATTTGAGCTGTTAAATCGCCATCTTCTTTATCTGTTGCAGTAACGCCTGAAAGTACGTCAAATTCTGCGCCAAATTCTAAAGTTCTGTTAGATGTGCCTGTGAAAACTGGAGCAGTGTTAACTACTTCGCCTGATTCTTCACCGTAAATTACTTGAGCGTTGATTTCAGGTCCACCAGTGTATGTTCTTTGTACTAATGTGATAGAGTTTAGGTTGTCCATATCAAGTTCAGTGCTACCTGAGTATGCTAAGCTGAAAGATATGCTACCACCTTGTGCGATTAATTTATTGTCATAAACTGAACCTAAATCAACAACTGTGATACCACTTTCGTTAGTAACAGTACCTGCACCGTAACCACTTGATACAAGGTCGATACCATTGTTATCAATGTATAGTTTTGGAAGCATAATTGTTTCTTTTTGAGCTTCAACTGCAGATAATACTGCGTTTGATTCGCCAGCTGATTCGTTATTTTTAATAGTAATTGTGTAACCTACTGTAGAACCCCAAGATTCTGCTAATTCTTCAACTGTAACAGTGATATCAAGAGGAGTTACGATGATTTCGTTTTCTGGTAGGTCAGCTGTGCCGTATAAACCTTCGTAGATAGCTTTTGTAAGTTCATCTCTTTGAGTTGAATCTGTTGTAGCATCGTTTGACGCCATCCAAGAGATAACCCCACCTAAGTTGTTTTCTACAACATAGTTCGCTTTTGCTGCTACTGATTCTTCATTATCATAAGTGAAGAATGCATCGCCATTGTATAAATATGGAGCTTTTGCTACATCGTCCCAGTATTCAACTAGTCCACTGTAAGATGCTTTTAATTCGTCGATACTTCTGTAAGACCAGATACCACCGTTTCTACCACCGTCACCATTTGAAAGAGCAGCTTCGTTTGATGCGCCTTTTGATGGAGATTGGTCAGCGTCTAGATTTGTAACAGATGCAGTACCGAATAGTCCAGGATTTTCTTCGATGCCACCGTCGTCAGCAACTGTTTCCCAACCACGAGTGTAGAATGCAGCACCTACTACTAATTTTTCAGATTCAGCACCTTCTTCTATCATATATTGGATAGTTTGGTCGATACTGTAACCGTAATCATACATAGGGTCTTCTGGATTGCCATAAAGTGGAGTTTGGTGACCAGAATTTGTGTCCCAAGCACCTCTTGCGTCGTAAGTCATAAGGTTACCGAAGTCGATGATGTCAAACATTGCATTAACGTCAACACCGTTTTCAAGTTTTGTACGGTCGATTGGTAACGCTACTGATAATTCGTAATCTTTACCGATTTCTGCGCCTGATTCGTCTAGAGCCTCGCGTAAATCTTCTAGTAATTTTATGTAGTTTTCTTTATCTTCTGGTAATGCGTCTGGAGTACCTTCATCGTTTGTGTTGTCAACGTAGTCAGGATCTCTAACTGCTGCTGGATATTCCCAGTCGATATCAACAAAGTCCATACCAGTGTATTCAACAAATGCTACGATTTGAGATACAAAGTTTGCACGAGCTGTATCGCTTGATGCCATCGCTGTGAAGTCGCCTGATTTAGACCAACCACCTACAGAGATACCGATTTTCATATTAGGATTTTCAGCGCGTAAGCTAGTTAAAGCTGGAAGTAAACCTGCGTTTACATCGCCCCAAGTAACGCCTGCTTGACCGAGAGATGCTGCTGTTGCGGCGTCAGTGTCACAGAAAATTAAGTTACCTGCTGAATCAAAGTCCATAAAAGCGTAATTTAGATGTGTGTATAAGTTTGCTGGCATATCAGTTGGATAGAAATTATCTTGACCTCCCCAAATAGACCAGTCTCCGTAATACATTACATTTCTAAGTTCGGAATCATTTGCTGTTGGTTGTTCTGCAAAAACCGCTGTAGGCATTGCAATTGATGTTGCCATAGTAGCTGCTAACGTTAATGATAAAAATTGTTTTTTCATTGTTTTTTGTCCCTTCTCAAAGTTTTTTATATTTTGCTCGACACACTCGAATATCAACGATAACGACAACGTATAATATATTCAAGCTAAAATATAAAAAGCCAACTACTTATCACCTATATACTATGTGTAAATAGGTGTTTTGCAGCTGGCTGACTTTAAAAGAAAGTCCCTATAGTTTTGTGTCACCACCTCACGATGGTTTTACCAAGTATTTATTTGTAGCTGGACATTTTACTGTAAAAAATAAAAAAAACCACCTGCAACTACCTTATATAAAATAAGTGTTTTGCAGCTGGCTAACTTGAAATCAAGTCCCTATAGTTTTGTGTCGCCACCTCACGATGGGTTTACTAAGTTTTAAGTTTTTTTATCTTTTATCTTGTACTTAGTATATCATCCTAATTGCAGAATGTCAAGAAAAATTTTCCAAAAAATATAAAATTTTTTTATTTTATTTATTTTTAGTTTACAATTGTTTTTTAAACACATTTTGGAAATGGGTGTAAAAAGTTATGATTTTCGTAAAAAAACTAAGCTTATTTCATTTAAATGCATAGAATGTTATTTTAAATAGCTTTTAGCTTTTGATAATTTAAGTACTGTTTTTTATTTTTTTATATTATATTTGAAGGTATTTTTTGTGAAATAAATAAAAAAATCAGTATTTGATTTAGTTTTTTTAGTTATTTGCATCGTATATTGTAAACTTTGGCAATAATTTTATTAAAAATATAACAAAAATAACAGAAGGTGTACATATTTAACAAAATATTATTATTAACGATAATAATATGAAAAAATTTTTTATTTTAGGTGTATTTTAGTCAATTTTAGAAAATGTTGTACGACGGACTATATGAAAGTTTGTAGTTTTGTGGGAGTTAAATCCGTTTGCAACAGAAAAAACTATTTTGATGTTTTGTACTTAATCTACATTTAACGTAGATTAAAGGTGGAATTAACCTCCTTGCGTTATAATTTAATGGAAATATAGAAAATTAGCTTAAAAACTAAAATTCTAATCAATTTTGCTTTAAATATATTGATTGAATTATATAGAGCAATATATTATTTTTGCAAAAATGTAGAAAAATTACAGGGAGATTTTATGGAATATACGTTTTTTTATGAGGTTAGAAAAAAATACAAACAACTTCGTCCATCAGAACAAAAGGTTGCTGATGCAATTTTAAATCCAGATGTAAATGTTTTAAGTATGACAATTGAGGAACTAGCTAAAATATCACAGGTGAGCCAACCTACGATAATTCGTTTTGCAAATGCATTAGGATTAAAAGGCTTTAAAGAGATAAAAAATCGACTTATGAGAGAGCAAATGAAAAGGGAACAGCAAACCGAGCTTGCGAAAGTGGTATCTTTTCCAATTTCACCTACGGACAAGCTGGTTGATACTCCGATTAAAGTTATTAAAACGCATATAAAACACCTTGAAGATATGCTGAAAAATTTGTCTTCATATGAACTCATAAAGGCTATAGACAGTATTATAAAAGCGAAACGCATTATAGTTTTTGCAGTGGAAAATTCATCTTGCGTGGCAGATGACCTTAAAACTAAACTGTTATATATGGGATTTGATGTGGTCTATAATTCTGACCCGTATTTACAAACAGTAAGTGCAAAAAATATGACAAGCGATGATTTAGCTATCGGAATTTCGTACACAGGAACGTCAAAAATCACTGTTGACGCACTTTATAGTGCAAAGCAAAGTGGTGCTACAACTATAGCTATAACGAATTTTGAAAAGGCACTTATCAACAAATATGCTGATGTAATTTTATGCACAGGCAGTGAACAATATTTATACGGAAACGCCATTTTCTCACGCTGTACACAACTTGCACTGATTGATATGCTATATACAGGTATCTTAACTACAAATTATGAGGAATATTCTGGAAAAATTGAATATAACAGTGAGCAAATTCGCGCGTTTGCGTATAAGGAATGATGTAGATTTTCTACACAAAAAAATCAACCAAACTTTCAAAAGTTAACTAAAACTTTGCCGAAGTTTGGTTTTTCATTTAACATTGACAATATACAATAATAACATAACGTGAAGAGGGAGAAATAAAATGCTAAAACTTCAAAATATAAAAAAGGCTTTCGGCAAAGATGTCGTACTAGACAATATTAATCTATCAATAGAAACAGGCGAAATCGTATCAATACTAGGCTCGTCTGGTAGTGGTAAAACAACGCTATTAAACATTATACTAGGAATTACTGAAGCGAATAGTGGTTCAATCGAATTTGATGGCGAGGATATCACTAATGTGAGTATGGAGGAACGTGGGTTTAACATAGTTTTCCAAGATTACGCATTATTTCCAAACTTAAACGCATACGAAAATATCGTTTACGGACTAAAAAACAAGCCAAATATTTCTTCGAAGCAAGAAGTTTCTGATTTAATCGAGCTTTTAGGCTTAAAAGAACATTTGAACAAAAAAATCGAACACTTATCTGGAGGTCAAAAACAACGTGTAGCACTTGCGAGAACACTTGTTATGAAACCAAAAATTTTACTGTTAGACGAACCTTTATCAGCACTTGATGGCGTTATAAAAGAGTCTATCAAAGAAAAAATCAAACAAATCGCAAAAGAATTTAATTTAACAACTATAATTGTAACGCACGACCCAGAAGAGGCGCTTAGTTTGTCTGACAAAGTAATGATTTTAAACAAAGGTAATGTGTTGCAATACGCGAAACCAGAAGAAATTATCAACACACCAAAAGACGAGTTTGTAACCGAATTTATTTTGCGTCAACTTGAAATTAAGCGTAATAATATTTTAGCACTTTTTAATAAGTGCGCGACAGCAGTTTAGAGGGAATTATGACGAAGAAATCTAGAGATACGCGACATCTTAAAATAATATTTTTTGCAGCGATAACACTTTTTGCACTGTTTTTACTCGCACCGATGCTACTTATCCTGTCAAAATCGTTTATCGGAAAAGATGGGTTTACACTTTCTTTTTACAGTCAAATAATGACTTCAGGAAAACTAGGTGAGGCATTTTTTAACAGCGTTAGCGTGTCGGCTCTGAGTGCGATAGTAACGACGATATTAGCTTTTTGGCTTGCGTATACCATAAATTACACTAACGTACACCCTAAAATTAAAGGTGGAATAAAAACGCTGACAGTAGTTCCAATGCTACTTCCAACCATCACTTATGGCTTTGCTATAATTTATTCTTTCGGAAAACAAGGTTTGCTTACTATGATTTTCGGCAGACAGCTTTTCGATATTTACAGCGTACACGGACTAATGCTCGGCTATGTAATTTACACTTTGCCAGTATCGTTTTTGCTAATAAACAACACGATGGGATATATCGACAAAAAATTTATGATAGTATCTCGTGCAATGGGTGACAGTGCGTTTAAAAACTTCACGACAACGATAATTCGTCCACTTTTGGGTACGTTTGCAGCGTCTTTTATTCAAAGCTTTACGCTATGTTTCACAGACTACGGTATTCCAACCTCTGTTGGCGGAAATATGAACTTAGTTGCAAATTTATTGTATACTCAAATGCTAGGTAGTATACCGAATTTTAACACAGGTTCAGCAGTTGCGATTTCTATGTTAATTCCGTCGATTGTCAGCATTGCACTGCTCACATATATTGGAAAATACAACATCAGATACAACAAAATTTCTCAAATCGAGCTTACTAAAAATAAATTTCGTGACATATCTTGCACGATTTTCTCGTGTGGAACTTTAGTGTGCATATTATCAATTTTTGCAGTAATTTTCGTTGTTCCATTCGTTGAGCAATGGCCTTATAAAATCATACCAACACTTGATAACGTGCGTAAAATTTTCGCAGACCAAGCTATAATCAACGTATATAAAAATTCACTGTTTGTAGCGATATTATCGGCGATTGTCGGCACACTTTTGGTGTATGCGACAGCGTTAGTTTCAGCCAGAAATAACAAAATTAAGATTTTCGGCAGAATTATAGATGCTATAGCGTTAGTTAGTAATACAATTCCTGGTATGGTAATTGGTGTTGCGTATTTGCTTACTTTTTCAGGCACTCCACTGCAAAATACATTTGGACTTATAATAATTTCAAACGTGATACACTTTTTCTCATCGCCATATTTGATTATGAAAAATAGCTTGGAGAAATTAAATTCTTCGTGGGAAACTACAGCTAGGCTTATGGGGGATAGTTGGCTGAAAACGGTAATTCGTATTATCACGCCAAATGCGACATCTTCACTACTTGAAGTGTTTAGTTATTATTTTGTAAACTCAATGGTAACGGTGAGCGCGGTTATTTTCATAGCTGGTGCGAGAACTATGGTTATCACAGCGAAAATCAAAGAATTGCAACATTTTGCAAACTTTAACGAGATATTCGTACTTTCAATCCTGATTTTAACAACAAATCTTGTAGCAAAAGGACTTTTCAAGCTCCTTTCAAATAAAAAAATTAAACTTAAAAATTAATGAGGTATTTAAAATGAAAAATTCGATTTTCAAAAGACTAGTTAGCAGTGTTTTATTGTCGGCAATGTGTATGTCGGTTTTTGTTGGTTGTTCAGCAAAAGAGCAAGAAGTTGTTTTCTATTCAAACGCAGATGACGAGGCAGTAGTATCAATGAAAGCTACACTTGATGCAAATGGTTATGAAGGAAAATACATCTTCCAAAGTTTCGGCACATCAGAACTTGGTGGTAAATTACTTGCAGAAGGCACAAATATTGAGGCAGATGTTATCACTATGAGCTCATATTACGTGGAATCTTCTCAAGTTGAGCATAATATGTTCTTAGATTTAACTTTTGATACAAATACTTTAGACGAATACCCATCTTACTACACTCCGTTTATCGGAAATCAAGGTGCTCTTATCATTAATACGGAAGAAATTTCAGCATTAGGTTTAGATATCCCAGAATCAATCGCAGATTTAGCAGATGAACAATACGCTGGCGTAATTTCTGTAGTTGATATCACGGGTTCATCTACAGCGTGGCTTATGGTTCAAGCGTTAGTTGATGCGTATGGTGAAGACGAAACACAAGATATTTTATCTGGAATTTATGAAAATGCAGGTGCACATTTAGAAACTTCTGGTTCTGCACCTATCAAAAAAGTTCGTGCTGGCGAAGTTGCTATTGGTTTTGGATTACGTCACCAAGCTGTAGCTGACAAAGAAGACGGTCTTCCAGTAGATTTCGTTGACCCAACAGAAGGGAATTTCACTTTAACTGAAAGCTTAGCAGTAGTAAATAAAGGTGATAAAACGAATTCTCTTGCGATGGAAATGGTTCAATGTATCATCGAAGAAGGCAGAGAATCGCTTATGGAAAACTATCCAGTACCACTTTATAACGGAGAAACTGCAGATGAAACTGCATTATCACCAAACTCAAAAGTGTTTAGCGAACCATTAACAGTTGATTTATTAAAAGAACACGAAGCGATTTCAGAGGCTGCGAAATAATATAGTTAAATAAGAGGTATGTCCGTACGGGAGAACTGTGTTCGCCTGTGCCATAATATAAAAAAGAGGAAAACGATGATAAATTATAAATTATTAACTCCAGGACCACTAACTACTACTGATACAGTAAAAAAAGTTATGATGGTTGACCATTGTACTTGGGACAATGATTACAAACAAATTACGCAAGAAATTAGACAAAAATTACTTGATATCGCTCACGTATCAAATGAAAAATATACTACAGTTTTAATGCAAGGTAGTGGAACTTTTGGTGTTGAAAGCGTTATTACAAGTGCAGTAGGTAGTGATGAGAAAATTCTTTTCATTGCAAACGGAGCTTACGGTGAACGTATGAGTCAAATCGCAAAAAAAGCAGGAGTGAACCACATTGCGTATAATTGTCACTATAATGAGCAACCAAACCTTGCTGAAATCGAAGAAATCATTAAAAACGATGCAAAAATCACGCACGTAGCTATCGTACATTCGGAAACTACTTCTGGTATCTTAAATAATATCACTGACGTAGCAAAATTGGTAAAAGCATACAATCTTACTTTTATCGTTGACGCAATGTCTAGTTTTGGTGGAGTTGACATTGATGTTGATGCACTTGGAATTGATTTTATCATAAGCTCTGCGAACAAATGTATTCAAGGCGTACCAGGGTTTTCTTTTATCATCTGTAAAAAAGATTCTCTAGAAAAGTGCAAAGATAAAGCACGTAGTCTGTCGCTTGATTTATATGACCAATGGGTGTCTATGGATAAGGACGGAAAATGGAGATTTACATCACCTACGCATATTGTGTTAGCTTTTGCTGAGGCTTTAAAAGAACTTGAGGCAGAGGGTGGAGTTAAATCTCGTCAAGAAAGATATGAGCAAAATAATAAAATTCTAATTGACAGAATGACTGAAATGGGAATTAAAACTTACGTTGACAGAACACATCAAAGTCCGATTATCACAACGTTTTTCAGTCCTGAAGGTGTAGTTTTTGAGGATATGTATGCGTATGTAAAAGCTCGTGGATATGCGATTTACCCTGGTAAAGTAACTGAATCAGAAACTTTTAGAATAGGTAACATTGGTGAAATTTACGCTGATGATATGAATAAACTTTGCGATATTTTCGCTGAATATTTTGCAAAATAGGAGATAATTATGAAAAAAATTGAAGCAGTTATATTTGATTGGGCAGGAACTACGGTGGATTTTGGGTCATTTGCACCAGTTGGAGCTTTTTTAGAAACATTTAGAATAAAAGGTATTGAACCAACACTTGACGAAGTTCGTGCGCCAATGGGAATGCTGAAAAAAGAGCATATCAGAACTATGCTTGAAATGGAGCGTATCGAAAATTTATATGTTGAGCTTTATGGTCATAAATACACTGAAACAGAGCTTGATGAGATGTATAATTTTTATGAAAAAGCGTTGATTTCAGTACTTAATGATTATGCTGAACCAAAACCTTTTGTGCTTGATACTATCGCAAAATTACGTGAAAAAGGTATAAAAATTGGCTCGACAACAGGATATAATGATAAAATGATGGCTGTAATAGTTCCAAAAGCTGAACAAAATGGATATTCACCAGATTTTTGGTGTTCACCAGACTTGGTTGACTCGAAAAGCCGTCCAGCACCATTTATGGTATTTAGAAATATGGAAGAGCTTAATATTTCTAGCGTAAATGCAGTTGTTAAAGTAGGTGACACGGTGTCTGATATTGAAGAAGGAAAAAATGCTGGAGTTGTGGCAGTTGGTATAATCGAAGGTAGCTCGGTAATGGGAATTACAGAAGATGAATGGAATGCTATGTCAGATGAACAAAAAATAGCAGAAAAAATCCGTGTAAGTAAGGTTTATAAAGATGCTGGTGCTGATTACGTAATTGATAATATGGCAGATTTGCTTGACGTAATTGCATTGCTAGAAAAATAAAACTCGTAGGGACGGAGGGAGTTTGAACGTCAAAAACATTGTAATTTACGTTAAAAAAGGTTGCAGTGATATGACGGACGAACATAGTTCTCACCTACAGTGAACTGAAAAATCATTGAATTATTATAAAAAACAAAAAGGGTTGATGAAAATTAACTCTTTTTTGCATATAAGGAGCGAATATGAAAGTAAAAACAACCGAAGGTGACGTAAATCAGTCGAAATTTCGTGCAGATTTTCAAAAAAATAACCTATCAAGCGAAGTGTTGCAGGATTTAGCTTGCGACGATAAATATTTCATAAATCAGGCACTGTCAACTCCGTGTCTCAATACTGCACAAGGCGTTGACGGAATTTATATTATAGACGGAAATGGCAGAAAAATTATTGATTGGCACGGAAATAGCGTGCATCAATTGGGATATAACCACCCAAAATTGGTAAAAGCTATGCAAAATCAATTGAAAACGCTGTCTTTTTCACCAAGACGATACGCAAATGATACTGCAACAGCTTGTGCAAAAAAACTTTGCGAGCTTATGCCAAACGAAGACTTTAAGGTGCTATTTACCACGAGTGGAGCAGTGTCTAATGAGACTGCATTGAAATTGGTTCGTAAAGCAACTGGTAAGCACAAAGTTTTGTCGGCACACGATTCTTTTCATGGTGCAACACTTTACACGATTTCGGTTGGTGGCACTTCGCATTTTCGTGACGGACTTGAACCACTGGTTGACGGTTGCGTGCATTTTCCACATTATGCATCATATAATAGCGTTGACCCAGACGGAAAAATCGCACTTGAGTTTATCGAGAATGAGTGCAAAAAAGGTGATGTTGGCGCAATAATCATCGAGCCGGTTCGCTGTACTGACGTTCAAATTCCACCGAAATCGTATTTTGTCAGTCTGCGTGAAATTTGCGATACATATGATGTAGCACTTATTTTTGATGAAATTCCTACAGCTTTTGGTAGAACAGGAACAATGTATAGCTTTGAAAATTTCGGTGTGACGCCAGATATTCTAACGCTTGGTAAAGGTCTTGGAGGAAGTTTGATACCATTTTCGGCAGTAGTAGCTCACAAAAAATTCGATGTTTGTGGTGATACTTCAATGGGGCATTTTACACACGAAAAAAATCCGTTGGGAAGTGCAGTAGCGTTAGCGTTAATCAAGGAAATTGAGGATAGTGAACTTTTAAATCGTGCATGTGAACTTGGGGAATATATAAAATCTCGCGTTTTGAATATTAACACAAATTTAGTTGCTGATATTAGACAAATTGGTGCTTTGGTTGGCGTGGAATTAATGAAAAATGGTGAAAAAGCTGAAGTTGAGGCTGAATTTATACTATATAATTGTCTGGAAAATGGTTTGAGCTTTAAAATCTCTCAGGGAAATGTGCTAACTTTAAGTCCAGCGCTTATTTCTACGGACGAACAAATGAAAAATGCTATGAATATTTTAGAAAATGCGTTTAACACGCTAGGTTTGTAATGAAAAGTGAGAATAAATTTATATTTCTGTGCTGTTTTTTGTATTTTTCAAGCTATATTGCACGCTCAAATTATGGTGTGGTGATTTTAGAAATAGTGGATAATTTGCATATTACCAATTCCGAGGCATCTATTGCAGTAACTCTTAGTTTTATAAGTTACGGAGTAGGACAGTTGATAAGTGGTGTTTTAGGTGATAGATTTCACCCAAAATGGTTGCTATTAACAGGGATTATAGCTACATCTGTGATAAATTTTCTTGTAGTATTCACGCAAAGTGTTGTGATTTTAACACTACTTTGGACGTTGAATGGATTTTCACAATCACTTATTTGGCCGCCTCTTATTAAAATTATGGCAATAAATTTAAGTGAGAGTATGTATAAAAAAAGTTGCGCATATGTTACGATGTCCTGTGCTTTTGCGACGTGTTTTATTTATATTTTAGCGCCTGTATGCGTGGCTTTTGGTGGGTATAAAACCGTATTTTTGCTGACGGCTATTTTAGGAGCGATTTGTTCAGTGTTATGGTATAAAAAAGCACCATTAGGGCAGTTTAATGCTATGAAAAATGCTGAAAACAATATAAGCTCTGTGCAACTTATCATAAAAACTGGCATTGCTCCTCTTCTTTTGGTAATAGTAATTCACGGCGCATTGCGTGATGGTGTTGCGACGTGGATGCCGACTTTTATAAGCGAAAATTTTGCTTTTTCTAATGTTATTTCGATATTATCGACGGTGATTTTGCCGATTTTCTCTATTATAATTATCGCTATAATGAAAAATATTTCAGCGAAAAATGAAATGAATTTAGCGAGCGTAATAATGCTGATTTCTTGCGTTTCATCGATTATATTGCTTGTTTTACGTCAAAATGTGGTCATATCTATAACTTCTATGGCACTGATTAGTTCGTGTATGCAAGGAATGAATTTGATTTTGCTTAGCAATTTACCAGTGAAATTTTTGAAATACGGAAAAGTTGCGACACTTTCTGGTATTTTAAATTCATTTACGTATATCGGTTCAGCATTAGCGACATATGGCATTGCGAAAGTAACCGAAATTTTTGGCTGGAATACTACAATTTTACTATGGATTGTAATAACACTAATCAGCACTATAATTTGTTTTAATAGACGGAAAATTTATACAAAGCTTGTGTAGTGATAGCATCACATTAATGCATCAAAGAATATGTTGTTGATTAATACTTGAAAAAAGTGAAAATTACAGAAAATTTGGTATATGAGAATTATGTTGGACTATTACGAACAAAGAAACTAAATTATATCAATATGCACAAAATTAGCAACTATATTTTTCGTACACATTTAGCAAACTATATTGACGTAACTTTTCTTTTCTTTTAAGATATAAATAAGGAAATGATTTTAAAGAGTAAAGAGGGAGTTATTTATGGTTGATTTATCTGTTAAAAAATTGGGTCTTATAAACCCGTTTGTAGTAGCATCAAGTCCAGCAACACAAGGAACACGCAATGTTTTGAAAACAGCGAAAATGCGTCCAGGTGCAATTACTATGCGAAATTTTGGTCATGGAGCAGGTGGTGGTAGCTATTTTAATCCAGGATTTAACGAGGTGATTTTGGGTGGACACGCCTCTCATAGTCACGCTGTAGGACGTCAAATCGAAGACCCTATCACGACTTTAGAGCAGTATTGTGAAGAGGTAAAAAAAACACGTAGTATGTTAGATTCTGACATAAAATTATGGGTGTCAGTAGGGCATTATGGTGACTTTGTCAAAGGTGGAAATTGGGAGGCAGACTGGACTCTACAAGCACACGAGTTGACTTTAGCAGGAGCAGATGCGCTAGAATTACATTTTAATACACCAGGTGTAGCTATTGCTAAAGACCGTATTTTTGATTACTATCAATTGGTTCGCCATTCTACAGAGCTTATTAAAAAAGCAGAGCCTAATATACCTTTGATGGTAAAATTAACTACGGAAGGTTGCGACGTTTTAACTAGTATGCGTATAGCTCAAGCAGCGGGAGCTGATGCAGTAGGGCCTACATCACGCTGGAAAGCTTTTTGTATGGATCTCGATTGGAGAACTACGCACGCACGTCCTGGTAGTGGATATGGTGGAACGCAAGCTACACCGATAGTTTGTCAAGCTATAGCAGAGGGTCGTAACAGTGGTATTGATTTACCAATCTATGCTGGCGGAGGTGTATTCTCATTTGAACAAGCTGCGCGTTTGATTATGGCAGGTAGCGATTGCGTTCAGTTGGGAACAATAGCTTGCTCAGGTGGTGTTGGTGTTTGCAAAAAACTGATAAGCGATTTTGAAAAATGGATGGAAACAGCAGGTTACGAGTCTGTTGAACAGTTACAAGGTGATGCATTAACGCTTTATAATATGCCTTCTAGCTTTGCAAAAGAACGTCAAAATACATTGGCTGATGAGTATAAAAATACACCAATTATAACGGAAAAATGCATTGGTTGTGGGCGTTGCGACGATGTTTGTTGGAACGATGCTATAGCTATAACTGATAAAATCGCAGTTAAAACTGAAAAATGTATTGGTTGTGGATATTGCTACCAAGTTTGTCCTACTGGTGCTTTATATGTACCATCTGGAGAAATTTTAGCTAAAGCATTTCAAAAATAAACTTGCATTTTGGACGATAAAATTAGACTAGTTTTGATAAATCTTTTATAAAAAGCTTTCGTCTTGAGGTTGAAAATAAAAAATTTGCAATTAAAAAAAATCCATTTTGAAAATTAGTATTTCAACAAGCTGAACTGATTACGTTATAAAAGCGTAGTCAGTTTTTTAATTGGGACATAGAATTTGAGTTAGAGTATAATTGGATAAATTAGTTAAAAAAAATTACAAGTTTATGTACAATGTTTAAAATTACGCTATAAGCACTAATAATATTCATTATCTATTGAAATTAGTTCCTACTTATGATACAATAATAATATAAATTTTAGGAGGATTTTTAATGCAAATTAAAAAAAGGGACGGTAGTGTCGTTCTATTTATTGACGATAAAATAAAAAATGCAATCTTAAAAGCTGAATTACCAAATGAAAAAATTTCCAATATTGACGAAATTTTAGATGCTATAAAATCTCAACTTTCGCCAGAAGATATGACGGTTGAAAAAATCCAAGACATTGTAGAAATGACCTTGATGAAATTTTCATATTATAACATTGCCAAAAGTTATATTTTATATAGAGAATACAGAAATAAAGAACGTGCAAAATTAAACGAAATTGCCGATTGTTTTGACGATAAATCAATAATTTATGATACTTTGCTCAAAATTAAGAAGGATTTTCGCGAAGAAAAGTATAGTTTGAGTATTGTTTGCGAGAAATTCAAGCTTTTCCAAAAGTCAAATCAAAATGACGATGAACTTTTTAATACATTACTTAAAGCAACTGTTGAGCTTATAAGTCAAGAAGCACCCGATTTTGAGTTCATTTCAGCGAGAATTTTACTTGCAAAGCACAAAAAGAACTTAAAAACTGCACTAGCAGAGCAAAATTTTGCAGATTATTATGAAAAACTTGTATATTTAACCGAACAAGGTCATTACGGAAAATATATCTTAGAAAATTACTCAAAAGAGGATATTTTGCTTGCACATTCTTTTGTTGATGATAACAAAGACCTTCTTTTTAACTATTCAGGACTAGAACTCGTAATCGCAAGGTATTTAATCAAGGATTATAGTGGGCAAATTGTCGAAGATATCGGAGAAATGTTCTTAGGAATTGCACTCCATCTTGCTATGAATGAAAAAATTGAAAGAATGAGAAAAGTTCGTGATTTCTACGAATTACTTTCTAGTTTGAAAATAACAGTCGCGACACCAACTTTGTCAAATGCAAGAAAGCCTTTTCATCAGCTTTCATCATGCTTTATTGACACCGTGTATGATAGCTTAGATGGAATTTATCGCTCGGTTGATAATTTTGCAAAAGTATCAAAATTCGGTGGTGGTATGGGCGTTTATTTCGGTAAAGTTCGTGCTATGGGCAGTTCAATTCGTGGCTATAAAGGTGCTGCTGGTGGTGTAATTCGCTGGGTGAAACTCATGAACGATACAGCTGTTGCCGTTGACCAACTTGGCGTGCGTCAAGGTTCGGTTGCTGTTTATTTAGACATCTGGCACAAAGATTTACCAGAATTTTTAGGTCTTAGAACTAATAATGGCGATGACCGAATGAAAGCTCACGATGTATTTCCAGCACTGTGTTTCCCAGATTTATTCTGGAAACTCGCAAAATCTGACATCAACGCTACTTGGAATTTAATGTGTCCTCACGAAATAAAAACCGTTATGGGTTACAGTTTAGAGGATAGTTTTGGCGATGAATGGGAGAGAAAATACAACGATTGTATCAAAAATCCAAAGATTTCAAAGCGTACAATGCAAGTTAAGGAAATAGTGCGCTTGATTATAAAAAGTGCAGTTGAAACTGGAACACCGTTTATTTTTAACCGTGATATAGTAAATCGTGCAAATCCAAACAAGCACAAAGGTATTATTTATTGCTCGAATTTATGTACAGAAATTGCACAAAATATGAGTCCTAGTGAATTTATCGAGCAAGAAGTTGTTGATGAAAACGGAGATAAAGTTGTCGTTTCACGTGTTAAAGCTGGCGATTTTGTTGTGTGTAATCTTGCGAGTTTAACGCTTGGCAGAATTAATGTTGCCGACGAAAGTGAGCTTGAACATATCGTAAAAACAACGGTTCGTATGCTTGATAACGTAATTGATTTGAACTTTTATCCTGTGCCTTATGCAAAAATCACAAACCAAAAATACCGTGCAATCGGACTGGGAACGAGTGGTTATCATCATCTGTTGGCAGTGAATAAAATTCAATTTGAAAGTAATAAACACCTTGAATTTATGGATAATTTGTACGAAAAAATAAACTTCTTCGCTATAAAAGCTAGTAATGAAATTGCAATAGAAAAAGGGAAGTATGAAGTTTTTGAAGGTTCGGAATGGGATAGTGGAAAATATTTCGACAGACGCTCGTATAACGATAAAAAATGGAGCGAACTTCGTAAATCTGTACATGAAAACGGACTTAGAAACGGATATTTACTCGCTGTTGCACCTACAGGAAGTACGAGTATAATTTCTGGGACTTCAGCCGGAATTGACCCGATTATGAATAAATATTTCCTTGAAGAGAAAAAACAATGGTTAATTCCGAGAATTGCGCCGTCTTTATCGCAAGAAACTTACTGGTATTACAAATCTGCACACTTAATCGACCAACATTGGTCAATAAAAGCGTCTGGTGTTCGTCAACGACATATCGACCAGGCTCAAAGTATGAATTTATATATTACAACAGACTTTACCTTTAGAAAAATTTTAGACTTGTATATTTCAGCCTATGAAAACGGTGTGAAATCAATTTATTACATTAGAAGTAAAAGTTTAGAAATTGATGATTGTGAGTCTTGTTCATCTTAATTTAGGAGGATTTTATGGAACGCAAACTGCTTTTTAATCCAAATGGGGATATTGAACTTAATAAACGCAGAATTATTGAAGGAAATACGACGAATTTAAATGATTTTAACAATATAAAATACACGTGGGTAAGTGATTGGTATCGTCACTCGATGAATAATTTCTGGATTCCAGAGGAAATAAATCTTGGTCAAGACGTTAAAGATTATCATATTTTAACACCAGATGAAAAAACAGCTTATGACAAAGTTTTGTCTTTTTTGGTGTTTTTAGATAGCGTTCAAACTGCAAATCTGCCAAATATCTCATCTTTTGTCACTGCAAACGAAATAAATCTTTGTCTATCAATTCAAATTTATCAAGAGGCTGTGCATAGCCAATCTTATAGCTATATGCTTGACACAATTTGTTCTCCAGATGAGCGTATGGATATTTTATATCAATGGAAACACGATGAGCATTTACTATCGAGAAACGAATTTATCGGTGGAATTTACAACGAATTTCAAGAAAAACAAGACAAACTTTCGTTTATGCGTACAGTAATTGCCAATTATATACTTGAAGGCATCTATTTTTACAGTGGATTTATGTTTTTCTATAATTTAGGACGTAACAATAAAATGGGTGGGTCAGCTCAAGAAATTCGTTATATCAATCGTGATGAAAACGCTCACCTTTGGTTGTTTAAAAACATTATTTCAGAGTTAAGTGTTGAAAATCCAGAACTTTTTACCACTGAACTTAAAGCTGAATATCGCGAAATGATTGCAGAAGGTGTTCGCCAAGAAATCAAATGGGGGAAATATGTAATCGGTAACAAGCTTGATGGTTTGAACGAGCAAATGGTTGAAGATTATATCAAATATTTAGGAAACTTACGCTGTACTAATATTGGTTTAGAGCCACTTTTTGATGGTTATACAGAAGAACCAAAAAGTATGGAATGGGTTAGTCAGTATAGCAACGCGAATATGATAAAAACTGACTTTTTCGAGGCAAAAAGTACTGCATATTCAAAAAGTGGCGCTATTGTGGACGATTTATAAAATATTATATGGCAAAAAAGGGCTGTCGTTAATGAATTTCTTCATTTTCGACAGCTCTTGTTTTTTGTATATATTCTGCTTGCTAAATCCAGAAGACACATTTATCTTCACATATTTAGATTAATCTAAAAAACTTTCCACAACGGTTTTATCTTTTGTTGTAACGGTGATTTTACCGTCGCAAACTTCAACCGTTGGAATTTCTTGCATTTTTTCGGTAGCTGTTTGAGAACGGTCACCAAATACGCAAGTAATCATTAAATGTTCGCCTGCAGGCAATGTTTTGCAGGCCATAGGAAGTGATGTAAGATTGTGAAGTAAATTAGTATTTGGCATACATTCAATCCATTGAACGTCCGCACCTGTAAGTGAGGTAACTCCACTAACTCCCCAGTCGAACACACCAAATGCGCTATTTTCTGTGAACTGAACCTTTTCTTTTGCAAATGCACCATTAGCAAAGTCAGGAGATGGTTCGAATTTAGGTTCAACTTCGATTGAAAAACCACCATCAGCAACATCAATTGCCACGCTGTTTGTTATTTGATGAACCCTAACGTGCCACGCTCCACAAGGAACGATTACAGATTTGACTGCAACTTCAGGGAACAAGTTGTAATTTACTTTAGCGGCATCATCATTAACAGCAAAACCGTTATTTCCGTGACGCATAACATAGTTTTCTTGACCAGCATATGAGGCAACCAAGCAGTTGTCGTATGAGCCACCAACTAAATCTGGTTCGCGTGGTATACTGAAAGAAAATTGGTTTGAATACACGAATTTTTCGTATTTTTCAGGACAACGACCACGTGATGTTGGATTATTTTGACCAACGATGTACGCTAAAACGTGGTTATTATCTTCGTGAGCGATTATCATATGACCGTGTTTGAAACATTTTTGCTTATCGTAATCAAAGTCTTTTTCTTCGGCAGTCCAGAATGGGTCATCGGCTGGCATTGCAAGCATAAAGAATGATTTTAACGCCCAATATGGTGAGGTAGGCGAGTTGTAAAGCTCGGTCATAAATAGGTTTTCATAGCCATAACCTATTGTTAGAACGCCAGCGTTATCATAAATAGGGCGAGCAAGCCAAGTTTCGATATTACGCAAAGCAAGTCTTCTCATAACACCAAAATCAGCGCCATCATCTACACCAGCAAAGCCCATTGCTCCAAAGAAACAACAGTGAGCGAATCTATATGTAAGACTTCTGCCAAAGCCGATTTCGTTACCGTCATTTGCAAACCAATATAGAAAATCGTGTGAGAATTGCGATGCACGTTTTCTTAGCGTTTCGCAATATTCAGGCTCGAAATCTTTCATTACTTTTGAGTAAATTAACGCATAAAATTGCATTGCAAAAGGAACATAATAGTCAACTCGAGAGTAGCAACCGTCGAAATACCAACCATCAGCAACGTAACTAGGCTCAATAATGCCAAGTTGGTCTTCATCTAGACGTGCTTGGTCGTATGGAAGTCCTAAAGTTTGGAATAATTTATTAGCGAGAATTCTGAAATATCTCCAGTTGTTATCACGCATTTTGCAAGAATTACATTGATTTATAAAGTTATATAGGTTGGTTTGTTGCTCTTTAGTTAAAGCGTCCCAAATTTTTTCGCGTGCTATTAATATAGTAACAACGATTGCTGCATTTTCAACTATTTTTTGGTCGTAATCATAGCAAACGCCCCAATATTCTTCGTGCTCAGGGTTTGAACCGTTAATAATTCCTTCAAGATACCATTGTCGCCATTCTTCAGCCTCTTGTTGAATGTCTGCAGGGAGGTCTTCCATATGAGACCAAAGAGGACCTAGTCCCCAAAGAACTCTGGTAAATCCTTCCATTCTAGCAACTCTTTCGCCATAATGAACACCAACATTACCAATTTTCACCCAAGCCTTACCAGGGCTATAAAATTGCTTTAAAGGTCTAATTAAATCTAAAAGTGAATGTGCCAAATCGCTTTTTGTTTTTAATTTAAAATCTTGCATTTGTTTCTCCTCGTATAATATTTTTTATTCATATGTATACAACTATGTTATCATATATTAAAGTAAACTTCTATTGACAAAGTGTACAATACAGTGAATGTTTTGTTGTAGCGCAAGTGAAATTTAAAGCATAACAAACATAGAGAAAATAGGGAGGAGATGTGCAGAAAAATAGCAATTATAACATTAAAAAAAGGTACTATCTTATTGCAAGACAGCACCTTGTTTTTTTATAAAAACTATTTTTTCTTACGTTGTGTAGATTATAATATAAAATTTATTTTATGCTTTAATTTCTTTTGAGATGATTTATCACTTACATCTTATACAAACTTTTTTTCTCGGTAAACGCTCGCCGCTTGGCTGATACTTTTGTGCGTACAAAAGTATCCAAAAAACGAAAACACAGCTTGTTTTATCAGCGAGATAGAGCCTTGCCGCTGTGTAAATAATTTTTCTCTGAAAAATTTTTACTTTGCTAGATTGTGCGTTGAAATTTAATTTGAAGGTTAAGGTTAGTTTTGCTTTGGTGCAGTGCTTTTTATTTTGACACTTTTTCGACAGTAAAAACTCCTTGCCGACTCAAATAGTCAAGCAAGGAGCTTGTTTTTACCAATATAATTTCCAGTCTCTATCTAATCTGATTAACGCCTCTAAGTAATAATAATCGCCCCAAGTTGTACACTCGTCAACACCTAAATTCGGACAGCTATTAAACTCAGACTTTTTGCAATACGTAGTATGAAGTAGTTGACCATTTGACACTTTTGTATCGCTAACTGCATAGTTTTCTACCAGCGACTTCATTATTTTCTTAGCAATTGAAGTGTAGTAATCAGCTAAATCTTTGTCCAAATATTTAGACATTTCAAGCATTCCACAAACAGCTATAGCAGCAGCTGACGCATCTCGCGGTTCTGCATCTCCATCAGTAAAGTCGAAATCCCAAAACGGTACAAGGTCTTTCGGTAATTTTTCAATGAAAAAGTCTGTAACTTTTTTGAAAATTTCAATATATTCTGGATTTTTTGTATATCTATAGCTCAATGCTACACCATAAACGCCCCAAGCTTGACCTCTTGCCCAAGCAGAACCATCACGATTTCCTTGATGTGTAACACCAACAGTTGGTTTTCCAGTTTCAATATCTAAGAAATGAGTATGATATGTTGAATTATCTGGACGAAGTACGCATTTTAATGCTGTATTTATGTGTTTTTTTGCTATGTTTTCATATTTTTCGTCTTGTGTGACTTCGGTTGCCCAATATAATAAAGGAAGATTTAACAGGCAATCGATTATCAGTCTGTAGTTATCCTTTGCGCCGAGTTCTCCCCAAGCTTGAATGAATTCACCGTTTGATTGGAAACGTGAAATCAAATTATCAGCCGCCATAATTGCTGTAGTTTTTGCTTCTTCGTTGCCTGTTAATTTGTAAGATGCCACGCAAGAAAGTGAGAATAAAAAGCCCATATCGTGATGGTCTACGAAAATTCTCTTGTCTAAACGTTCTCGATAAGAGGGAAGTTGAGCAGTTGCGACTTGATTGAATTTCTCATTTTTACTAAGTTCGTAGGCAATCCAAAGCTCTCCAGTGTAAAATCCTTCGGTCCAGTCTACGTTTTCAGATGGAGGATAAAAATTGTTCTCACTTTGAGCGGGTTTGAATTTCTCGCCTAAAGTTTCTATGGAATAATCAGCTTGCGAAACAGCATTTTTTATGGCTTTATTTAAAAGTTCGCTTGAAATTTCTTCGTAATTTTGTAAGCTTTTCATTTGTACCTACTTTCTTATTTGTATATTTTTAGTCTCAAATTTATTAAGAGTTATTGTATCGTCGTGAATTTTTACTACTATTTCATCAAATTCCTTTGAAATATCGCTAATAGTTACGCTGAAATCATCGAAATTTTCAACTATACAGATACTAACTGGTGCGCTTGTTTTGCAAAAATCAAATTCTGCAGATTTCCAGAAATTTATATAAATCATATTTTTGTATGATATTGCGTGACAATTTTCGTCCATTGTAAGAATTTTAACATCGTTATTTTGGGCAAATTCGTGTGCTGATTGCAGAGGGATTTTTGGTGCAATAATATATGAATATTCGTCTGAAATATTGTGGTTTATCACTAGCGAATTATATCTTTGGGTAATATTTGTTGCACTTGCGTTGCTATTAACATCGTAAAATGACCTGTTTTGTACATAATCTTCGCAAATAATATCATTTTCGGTGAAATAAGCCGTGTCATTTAAATAGTAAAATCCTTCGAACTTCAGTGGAGTTGATGTGTATTTTTTTGTATCAACAATTGTTTTTGCGTTTTGTGATATATTCGAGCCTAAAGCTACGATTTTATCTTCAAGTACAAAGTAGGATTTTTTCGCTTGCATACCGTTTTCTTTATCAATTTCCATACACGCAATGCCATAAAAATTATTAACCGACAAAACGTTTGCTATCGAGTTGTTTTGCAATGATTCCATAGCACAATCAGGATATTTTTCATCAAAAATTGTAGTTCCTGGAATGCGATTTGGGTTTATTGTAGCTATGTAGTTATCGGAAAATTCGTTGTTTGAATCGTATATATAGTATGCTCCGTCGGAAGAATGGTAGCCTTGTTTATTTTCACCGTGCATATATTCGTACGGTTTAATACGTTTGGAATTTAGCGCAAAACCCACGGTAAAATCATCTCTCACGCATATCATTCGCTCCATTTTATTGTATGCATAGGCTTTATTGCAAAGTTTTTGAGGTGAAATTTGCTCATCGTTGTAAATTTCAACCAGTTTGCTATAAACATAGTCTGATACTACGTGCTGACGAGTTTTTTCTAAATTTATCGCTAAAAGTTGATATTTTACGAATGATTTGAATTTCTCGGCATATTTTATCGGTGCAAACTCAGAAAATAGTGCTATTGAAGAAGTTATTCCAACACCAAAGCCTAAACTTTGGAAATTCTCCCTCGTAGCACCCCTACCGTTCAGCATATCAAAGGAATATCCGTTGTAAATTATTGGCATAAAGCTGTTTTCGATTATCTCGTAAATATCATTGTTATTGAAAATATTTTCTCCTAAAATAATTGAAATTTCAGCGAGTCCAGATAATAAAACATTTCCGTAAGTTCCTGTATATGGAATATTATCGTGTTGTATAAAGGAAAAATCGCTATAAAAACCGTCTTTTATGTCGCTTTTATTATCAAGTGGGAGAATTTTGTAAACTTCAGCAAGGCAAGATAGTGAATTTTGAATTATATCAGCATCTTCTAGGCATACACCCATCATAACATCTCGTTTTACACAGTCAACTCTGTTTGCACCTAATGAAATTATAGTATCACGTTTTGCACGTTGCATACTATGGCTTGAATCAGGGCAAAAATGCTTGATATCGTGTAGATATTTGTCTGAGTTTTTTAAATCTACAAGGCAAAGTATGTTTAGCATTGTTATCGGAGTTCCGATTTCCCAGTCCCACCAGTTATCGTAATATTGTTCGATAGATTGGTTATAAACTTTGTTGTGTAAAAATTCAAAACCCTGAGAAATGCAGTCCAAAACTAGTTTGTTACCACAATATTTACTCGTTTTGCAGTGATATGCTTTAGCTAGGGCTAGAAGTCTACGGTAATTGAGAGTTATTGTGCTTGATTTGGAAAAATCAGCTAAATCTTCCCAGAGAAAATCCTTGCCCGAAAAAGTTTGTGTTAAAAATTCAATTTTCAAATCATATTTTGCTAAGTCGATAGGAGTTGTTAATAAAAACGAACTCCTATTATTTTTTAGCTTACTAAAGTCATACATAAAGTCAAACCTCTATTCTTTAACTGCTCCAATCATAACGCCTGAAACAAAGTATTTTTGAATAAATGGATAAATAATCATAATTGGAATTACTGCTATAATAATCGTTGCGAAAATAAATGTTTCTGCTGAGTATGTCGCAGTGATTGTTGTTCCAGTCTCGGTGATGGCGTTATTTTGTACAATCCACGATTTAAGCCATACGTTTAGTGGATATTTAGTTTCATCTTGAAGTAATAACATCGACCAGAAATATCCGTTCCATCTGTTAACTCCATAGAATAGAGCAATCGTTGCGAGAGCTGGTTTTGATAATGGTAAATAAATGTGCAGTAAAACTTGCAAGTCTGACGCTCCATCTATAGAAGATGCCTCTTCTAATGCTCTAGGCACTGCTTTGAAGAAGTTGATTAGCAAGATTACGTTAAATGTACTAACCGATAGACCGATTAAAACGCCCCATTCGTTTCTCATATTCAAATTAATGAAATTTAAGTACTGAGGAATGATGCCAGCTTGGAACCACATTGTAAATACTACAAGGAAAAGAATTACTTTGCTGCCCTTTAAGTAAGATTTTGACAATGGATACGCACCACAAATTGAAATAAACATACTGATTATAGTACCGAAAACCGTGTAGTAAATGCTGTTTTTATAACCAGACCAAATTTCTGTACGACCTACAAGTTCTTTGTATGCATCGAATGTCACGTTTACTGGTAAAAAGTAAACACTGCCTTCAGCAACTGCTTTACCAGAACTTATTGATGCCATGAAAACGTATAGAAAAGGGTATAATGTTACAAATGCTATAAGAATTAATAATATATGGACACAAATCTCAAAGATTTTTTCGCCTCTACTCTTTATCATAATTACCTCCTAGAAAATTCCTGTTTCAGAATATTTTTTGCTTAGTTTGTTACTGATATAAACTAGAACAAACGCTATAACTGAGTTCATAAGACCTACAGCTGTTGCTAAATCATAATTACCACCTTGAAGTCCATAACGGTAAACATAAGTACTAATTACATCGGCTGTTTCGTAAGTCGCTGGTTGGTATAATAGAATAATTGCTTCATAAGACACTGATAAAAGTTGTCCGATTTTAAGGATTAACATAACCATAATTGTAGGTAAAATTGAAGGCAAGGTGATGTTCCATAGTTGTTTTAGTTTGCCAGCACCATCAATTCTTGCTGCCTCATAAAGACCAGGGTCAACGCCAGCAAGAGCTGCGATATAAACAACTGCTCCGAATCCAACGCCTTTCCAGATGCCCATACTTGTGAAAATTCCCCAGAAATATTCAGGTTTTATTAAGAAGTATTGCGAATTGCCACCGAATGCTACGATTATATTATTAATGATACCAGATGGTGCTAAGAAGTTGGTAACCAAACCTGCGATAACTACAACCGATATAAAGTGAGGTAGATATGTAATTGTTTGGATAGTTTTTTTGAAGTGTGCATTTCTTACTTCGTTTATCATAATTGCAAGAAATATTGGAGCAGGGAAGGCGAAAGCTAAATCGAAAATGCTAATCATTATAGTATTTCTAAAAGCTCTCCAGAAACTTGGGTCGGTTAAAAAATCTATAAAGTGTTCAAATCCAACCCATTTGCTTGCTTGAATTCCTCGTAAAATGTTGTAGTCTTTAAATGCTATTTGCAATCCGTAAAGTGGTTTATACATAAATAAAGCGTACCACAAAATAAACGGAACAAGCATAAGGTATAGCATCCAATGTTTTTTGAGTGAAAAAGCTAAAGATTTTAGCAAAGGAATAATTGATTTTAAAAAGTCATTAAGTTTTGTTGAAAGTGGAACTTTTTTAGTTACTGTTGTTTTTTTCTTCAATGTAATCATCTCCTCGAAATTTGTCTGTTCTTCTTGTCTTAATACTACACTATTTATAATGAAAGATATATCACTACTTTTTATTACTTTATCAAAATATACAGAAAATTGGTGTTTTTTTGCGATATCTTAAAAAATATATATGCATTTTTCACAAATCATAGATTTTGTGTATAACAAAAAAAGTAATATATAGATTTTCGGGTCACAATATGCTATAATAAAATAAAAAAGTTTTCCAAAATGCGATGTCTTCACGATGAGGATACTATGCAATATGAATCACGGGTGTGTGATTTTATACGTAAAACATAGGTATACGTAAGATAATCTATGCAAAATTGGGATAAAAAGTAAAAAAAGAGGTGCGATAGTGAATTATAAAAATAAAATGAGTAGAAAAAATAAATTTCATAGATATATAATGACAAGACTGCTAATTGTTGCTTTTATTTTAACTTCCATCTTTTTAGTTTTGCAGATAAGAGATAGATATGATAGAACACGTGAGCTTATTGAAAGTACAGGAGAACTCCAAGCTTTAGAGTCTTCAAGGATTATCGACCAACGTATAAAGACTGCGATTAATATTTTAACCGATGCAGTTTCAAGTGATGAAGTTAAGACTTTTTTGATGCAAAGAGAATTAGATGCATATAATATGCTTATTGCACAAAATAGATTGTCAAAAACTGTAAATCTTTTAGATGAAATCGAGCTTTCTTTTGCGGTATATAATGGTTTAATAGATAAAGGTGTCAGCAATTCGCAGAGTTTTACGCTTGATGAATTTATGAATGTTCTAGGCGTATCAGATGTAGAATCTTTTGAAAAATTTATGTCACAAGAAATAAGTTTTCCTAGTTTTTACGAAACTACCAAAGGCGAAAAAGTGAATATTATTTGTTCGTATAAACCGTCTTATACAAAAGATGCGGTTTTATTTATCATATTTGATAGAGATTCTTTGCTAGATTATGTTAGCGAGTATTATTCTTTGTTTGATTTTGAAATTATAGTAAGCGATAATGAGCCTTCAGACTTTTTAACTAAGTCTACAGTGTCTAATGATTTATATTATAACGGAATTTTTCAAACCAAAATTTACAATACATTTATTCAAGATAATATACTAAGCTTTATTATTATCATAATGTTTTTAATTCCGTTGTGTACCGTTTTAGTTGTACTTTCAACAAATAAAATATATAAACCTATCAAGGAAATTTTAAAAATAGCGGGAGCAACCTCTCAAGATACCGATAAAGTAGGGATTTTTGATGAAATAGAGTACATAAAAAGACACGTAAATGTTAGCAATAACAATTTAAGTAGCAAAGAAATTGTGTTAAAAGAAATATTATATGGTATTCACAAAGATGATATCGATGAAGTTATTTCGAAAAATCACCTTTCTCAATTAAACTCAAATATTTATTTTCTGTATATCACTATTAAAAACGATGCAAGCACGGATATTTTGAGCGTTCAGTATATAAAATTCATTTTGCAAGATATAATTCGTGATGTTAGCATTATTAATGTATCTGATTTAGGTTACGTTGTGTTAATTCAAGATTTAGACAGAGAAGAAATTATCAAGCATTTAAATGAATTACCTCACACATTTGAAGATTTTTACATTATAATCAGTAAAATAAGCGACATATACAATATAAATAAGAGCTTTTTCCATATAAATGAGCTAATTAAAAGCCATTCTATAGGTAATGCTGAAAATATTTTTATAGAGGAAAATATTCTGGTAAGAGCAGATGAAAAAGTAGGCTTTACGAGTACGCACGAAAAAATTCTTGTTTATCATATTGGGCAAAAAAATAAATCGGAATATATTAATACAGTCAATAAAGTTCTTAATATAGCGCTAGAGACATACTCTAGGACGAAAAATGATAAGATATTAGTTTCATTAGCCGATACATTAAATCGATTAAATCCAAAACTCAACATAAAGCAAGAAATATTTGATGCAATTTCTTCGATTGATAATAATACCGAGCTGAAAACGGTTATTATTGGTCTGTTTTTAGATTATTACGACCTTATTAACGAGGAGAATTTAACAAATGATATCAAATATGAGTTTTTGGAATTCATAAAAAATAATTATGATCAAGATATATCACTCATAGATTTAGCTGAAAATTTCAATTTATCAATGAATTATGTTGGTGTGTTATTCAAAGAAAAAACAGGAGAAAACTTTAAATCTTATCTAAATACATACAGAATGAACATCGCAAAACAAATAATGCTTGACAATCCTAATATAAAAATCAAAGATTTATCGGTTGCAGTTGGATTTGCAAACATAAATTCATTCATTCGTGTATTTAAAGAACAAGAAGGAATTTCGCCTGGTCAATACCAAAAATTAAATGTTCAATAAAAAAGTAGTTTATTTTAGTGAAAATGCATAAATTTGGGTGTGGATTTTTATGCAGAAGTTATAGCTAAAAAATGTGGATATGTAAAAATGAGTATGTCCATTGAAAATAAACACTCATTTTATTTGAAAATGTGTATAATCTTAAAAGTTAAGTATATATTTTTCAACGTGGATTGTGTAGAATTTGATTATAGAAAAAAACAAATTTAAATGGAGGTTTCACTATGACACATTTCAAAAAAATAATAGCTTCTACATTGGTTTGCGCAACAATCCTTACAGGTTGTTCAAATTCTGCAACAACTAACGGTTCATCTACATCGAGTAGCGATTCCACAGAACCAGCAACATTATCATTCTTTTATTATGATGGTCTTCGCGTATTCAAACCAACTCAACCTATTTGGGAGTATATCCAAGAACAAACTAATATTACATTAGTAGGTGCGGCTCCAACAACAGCTGGTAGCGATTCGGACGAGCAATTTAATTTAATGCTTGCATCAAATGATATTCCAGACATTATCCAAGGTTCGACAGACAATCTACTTGAAACAGGACAAGATTTATTAATCCCACTTGATGATTTGATTGCAGAATACGCACCAAACCTTCAAAAAATGTTTGATGAAAATCCTGATGTTAAAGCATCAAGCAGTATCGACGGACAAATTTATTTCGTACCATACTTACTTGCTGGTAGCGTTTCAGAAATTATGTATATCAGACAAGACTGGTTAGACAAATTCGACTTAGATATCCCAGAAACTACAGAAGAATACATCGAAGCACTTCAAATTTTCCTTGATGAAGATGCTAACGGAAACGGAAAAGCAGACGAAATCGGTTTCTTTGATAGAGTTAATACAAACTTAAATGCAATCGGTTCTATGTTTAATTTATACGGTGCATCTTTATATCCATACGTTGAAGATGGCGTTGTAAAAGATGACAGATTTACAGAAGAATTCAAAGAGGCAGTTTTAGGCGTAGCTGATATGTACGAAAGAGGCTTAATTGACCCAGAACTTTTCACTCGTGGTTCAGATTCAAGAAATATTATGTTTAACGCAAATATCGGTGCATCAACAGTTGACTGGGCAGCATCAACTGGTCAATATCAACTTACTTACGAAGATGAAATTGAAGGTTTAAACTGGGTTCCAATGTTACCAACAGTAGCACCAAATGGCAGACAATTCACACAATACTCAAGAAGTAAAATATACAGCTCAGGCTGGGGAATTTCGTTCAACTGTGACGATACAGTATCAGCAATTAAATTACTTGATTACTTATTCAGCGAAGAAGGCTCAAGAGCGATGAACTATGGTATCGAAGGCGAAACTTACGATATGATCGACGGAAAACCAATCTTCAAAGAAGAACTTTTAAACGGAGATATCCCAGTAAATGACGTATTAATGGATATGGGCGTACTTCAAATTGGTTACCAACAAGACGCTGACTACGAAGCACAATGGACAATTGACCTTGCAAACCAAGGTGTAGAAATGTACTCAGAGGCTAGCCCTTATCTTGATACAATTCTAAATCTATCACTACCATTCACAGCAGAAGAAATCGAGGCTAAATCAAAAATCGAAACTACTTTAGGAACATACGTTGAAGAAATGATTCAAAAATGGGTACTAGGTAGTGCAGATATAGACAGCACTTTTGATGACTACCTTGCTAAAGTTACAAGCGAAGGTTATGAAGATTTACTAGAAATTTATCAAACAGCTTACGACAGAACTTATAACTAATATCAAAACAAAAGCTCTCAATCTTTTATGATTGAGAGCTTTGTACTGTTTTTATATGATTTTTACGATTATTATATGTTATATTACTTCGTTTTTTGGAGTTTTTGTTTTATTTATAGATATAAGTTTTAGCAGTGGTCCTTCGTCTGAATATGCAAAACAATTTTGCATTTCAAAAACAACAGTAACATTTACCCATTCTTTATCCGAATAAGACGACGAAAGCGAACTTTTGCAAGGAAAACCTAAAAATTCAATATCATCATCGCAACAAGTCATAACTCGTCTACCTAAAACCATATGTCCTTTCGGAATTTTAGGATTTTTATAAACTTGAGCGATAAAATGAAGTTTTTTACCTACATAACGTTCTGCATTATCTATGCAATCCATACACCAGAAAAGGTAATTTTCATCAGTAAGTTCAATGGTTTCAGCATTTAAATCATAAGGCATATCTTCCTCAATAAATACAGAAATTTCGCCCTCTTCACCCTCAAAGATGATGTTAGCATTTTGATTTACAAGACGAACACTACGCTTAAAAGCACTTAGCTTGCTTTCTAAATCATCACAACGATTAAATAGAATTAATTCTGAATTCTTGAGCATCTCCATCATAATAGAACGCATATTTGAATAATAAAGCTCAAAAGTACTAGCATTTACAAGTGAGATTTGTTGCTGTAATTCCCAATTTTCTGGCAATTCAATATTTCTGCAATCCCAAACGCCATTCCATTCAATCATAATGCGTTTTGCATTGTGTTTTTTCTCAAGAGCGATTAAGGTTTCAATTGTGAAATCTTCTTTATCTTCAATATATTCTACAACTGTGTTGTGCTTTAAAAGCTCATCAGTATCATATTCAAGTTCGCCCTCTTCACAAGCGATTAATAACGTTGTGCCTTTTAATTTGAAATAGTCTTGTACAAGAGTGAAGTTTAAAAATTCAGTTTTTCCACTCTCTAAAAAACCGTTAATTATATAAGCGGGAATCATATTTATTTTACCCTTCGATTAGTGTTTTAAGTGCATCTTGGTTGATTTTTGAGCCAATTACGCAAATTTTACCTGTAACTTGCGCCTCACCGTCGCGAATATCCATTTCTTCTGGAACATAGTCAAAGTGAATCCATTTGCCATCACTTGATTGAACCATACCTTTTGCACGTAAAATAAAACCATAAAGATGTTCTTCACCAAGATTGTTAAGTATAGCTTGGATATCTTCTTTTGAGAAAGTTTTTGTTGTTAGAATACCAAGACTTTGGAATACTTCATCAGCGTGATGATGACCGTGATGCTCGTGACCACAGCCACAACTTTCACCGTGTTTGTGGTGATGACCG
>JAWXUP010000122.1:0-5387 GCA_044426345.1 Clostridia bacterium
CTCATAATTTTACCACCTATATATTTTCCCAAAATTTCTTTGAATTAAACGTTTGTATAGATATAAATAAGTAGTCAATCTGCTCTGGTGTATGATTACCCACGAACATATCGCCAAAATTATTATCTTTTAATATATGACGAAAAGTATATAAACTTTGCCTCAAGATTTCTTCTCTATGCGCTACAAATAACAGTCTTGCTGGTTTATTTCCTTGTTTTTTTACGAAATTCTTGTAATCAAATGCAGAAATAACCGTTTTTCCAGTACCAGTAGCCGCTACCACTAAATTTCTAAAATGACCACGTATTTCTCGCTCAGCATTCAATGCGTCTAAAATTTCCTGTTGGTATGAATATGGTCTAATGTCGAAAGTCATAATCCCATCATCTGAAACATCTACATATTTTTCTGACGATAACGCTCTGATCAGCCTTTCTTTTTCATCTTCGTGATAATATTCAAACTCTGAGCTGTTCCAATAACTTTCAAAAGTCGCGTTTATCTTATCAATAGTTTGTGGTAAATCTTTGTGTGTCACTTTTACATTCCACTCTAAACCACTCGAAAGTGCTGCATTTGACATATTTGATGAACCAACATATGCTGTTGTAAAACCTGTATCACGATAAAAAACATAAGTTTTTGCGTGAAGTCTTGTTCTTTTCGTGTCATAACTTACTTTTATTTTCGTATTTGGCAATTTTCTCAGTTCCTCAATCGCCTTAATATCGGTAGCGCCCATATACGAAGTTGTTATAATGCGAAGCTCTCCACCTTTGCCCGTAAACTCCGAAAGTTCATCTATGATAAGCCTCAAACCACTCCATTTTATGAAAGATACAAGCATATCAATTTTATCGCAAGACACTATTTCTTTTTTCAGTTCAGAAAACATTTGTGGCTCGTGCACTGCTCCTGTAAAAAGCGAGCTCATAGCAATAGATGTTTCGGGTCTTATTATGTCAGCTTTTTTGTCGACAGCATAAATGCTATTTTGCTTATTTAAAACTGCAAGAAGTTGCTCTGCTTTCATATCTACGGAAAAATCGTCGAAATTTTCTCCGGTAGCGTTTTCTATCTGTTTAAGCAAAGTGTTTATAAGCAGAATTTGATTGCCTATATCTCCTCCGTTGTCAGAAATATTCAAAAGACCTTTTTCTACAATTCTAGAAATATATTTTGACAACACTTTAGACGACTCTGCAACGTCAATAGGCGAAGTTTTTGAAACTATATCATCATTTTGAAGTTTTTCATTTATTTCTTTGTTTATGACCTCTTCATAAAGACCCGGTTTTAGCATATACTTCTCCTTTGACGATTGATTATAGTCATTATTTCACTAGCCAGTGACCAGTTTTATTCGAGCCTACTCTTTCGATAATATCGAGTTCACGAAGTTTTTTAATTGCTCTATCTATAGTTGCAGATGGAATTTCAGTGTTCAAATTCAGCTCTTTTTTCGTAATACTATTATTATCTTTAATGAGTGATAAAATTAGTTTTTCGTTTTCATTTATTACATCGTTTATTACATCGTTTATTACATCGTTTATTACATCATTTATTACATCATTTGTCGCTGTATCATTTAGTGGCTCACTAAACATAAATGTCACCACTAAAAAGTTCGGTGTGATTTCAAACGCACTTCTATCGTATTTTTCTAAAATTCTACTCATGCCAGAACCTAGTTGTTCTACAAGTCCGACATCTTTAAAAACGCGCATTAGTTCTCTGTTTCTTGGCATAGAACGACAATTAAAGAAATCTTCTTCGCTTAATCCATTTAACAATCCACCATAAGAAGTTATAACTATTCTGTCAGAAAAAATTTCAAAAAGTGGTGGCACTTCATAGGTATAATCATTGTGAACGATTGCATTTATAACAGCTTCTCTTAGCGCAACTTTATCAACAAGTTTTCGTTCTAATCGTTCTTTGCTCGTGATTTTTGCACTAGTTTTGTTCTCTATATCCAATCTATCTAAAACACTTTTCGTTGCTTTTATAAGTGAGCAATAGCCATATTCTTCGTTGTAGGTTAAGTCAACTTTGTTAGTGCCCGCATATTTTGCTAACTTAATGGATACACCATTATTATCAGCTAACAGATATGCAATATAATTATAATTTTGCTCTTTAGTTAGCAAATCTAAGTTATCTCGAAACTTGTCATTCAAAGTTAAATCTTTTGCCTGATAATAAATTTGCAATTGTTCAAACGACAAGTTATCTCGCGGTGATTCAATTTTGCTTAATGAATTTCTAATTCTACGAGAAAATAGCTCCTCAATCATACTCTCAGTCATCTGTTGATTCCCGCTGCCTATTCTAATATAACACCCTTTTGGCGACATACCATTTTTCGCAATATAATAAGGCTTTTCTTGTCCACTCGAAACAATAAGGTGGATATATTTTTTGTCTTTTTCAGACTTTACAACGATGTCAAACAAGCCTAAAGTCGCAGGCTTAATATTATTCTTTATTCTGTCAGAAAGCTGCAGTTGTATCTTGTCGATGTCATCTAAGCCGAGAACTTCTCCACCATCTGAAACACCAATATATAAATCTCCACCTTCTTTTGAATTCAAAAACGCTACAACTTCGTTTTCGATTTTGTCGGTCAACGTTGCTTTAAATTCAGTTGTGTGGTTTTCTGTTAGGTTCATATGGCCTCCTTTGCTATTATCACAACTTATCATTTTTGCTCTTTATATTTTTTATTCTGCATCTTTTCTCATAATTTTATAATATGATAACACTTCTTCAATTTGAGAATCATCGCATTGATAGTCACCATCTTTAAACCTATTTTTAGAAATAATTGATTTCGCAATTTTCAATTGTTTTTCTGAAAGCGAATTGAATTTTTTCCACCATTCTGCAGTTTGATTATTTTCATCTCCTACTATTTTATACTTGTGAGCCATTCTATTGCGCAAATCTTCATCATGTTTTCTACGATATATTATAAAAGTTTCTGGCATCCATAGTATTTTGTAGAATTCTTCAATATTACTTCCAAAAGCTTCTTCAAAAAACGGTACTCCTTTGCCGATTTTCCCCTTTGTTGAATTAAGCACTGCTTGTATAGCACGAATAAACTTTCTATTCCAATATTTTCCTATATAATCACGATTTTTAAAGTATTCTGGATCATTAATCGGATGATATTTCATTGGAAATGAATAAATGCTGATATCAAATTCTTCGCACAAATCAACAGTAATTCTCATACGATTATATAAGTCTTCTGGCTTATCCATATAATTATATAGCATATAATTTGATAAACTTTTAATTCCGTTATTGGCAGCCGATTTGATTGCTTTTACATATGTATCCTTTAATGACCAATGATCAAAAGCAATTCTCAATGGATAAATGTTTGTTTCCGAAAGTTTTGCCATTTTTTCATCAGTTACAAGTTTACCTTCTATCCCCTGATTAAAGTCTATTATCCTTTTTCGTTTGCCATATTTAAATGTCTTACTATATAGTGGTTGTACGTATTCATCTAATTCTAAAATTGCTTCTTTAGTCGCTGTATAATAGTGTAAACAATTAGCTTCTTCAAGTCGTATATATAATCCATTTTTCTCATCTTCATTTTTGAGATTATCCACTAGCTGCTTATATAATCGAATTATCTTTTTAATATATGCTCGGTCGTTATAATTTTGTCTCAAATTTCTAATGGCAATTTCATATTCATTAGATGGCTGATATTTAGCACCCTTACCAAAACCACATTCTACTATTTCATCAATAATTTTGTTGTAGTCACAAGATGCTAATACATTATTATCCATTAACAATAAATCTTTTTGTTCCCCGAAATGTTCACGCGTATAATTAATTTGTTCTTTTAAACTTATATAATTACAATAATTAGGTTCTAGCGTTGGAACAGCACAAAACGAACACCGATTAATACAACCTCTAGTCATATAACCAAAATATGCATTATTGGCAGGGTATACATAATCAATTTCATCAAGAATAGAATAATCTAGTGGTAATTGATCAATAATAGTTGCGTCATCGTCATCAATAGCATAAGGTTTATCTAGTAAACCAACATGAGGATATATTTGTGTTGCCTCATAAATTTCATTAGGCAACAGCGTAGACATGATTCCCCCAACCATTACATCATTTTGATTTTTACATAAACCTTTAGCAAAGTTAATAGTTTCAATTGTTTTTTTCCAATAAAAAGTAAATAAAGTTGTAATTCCGACTTTATCAAAGGGAGGATTTTTATAATAATCCTTATCTTTATATTTCTTTCTATATTCATTCAAAGCATTCAAAACTAATTCATCTTGAAAAATGTCAATATCTTCAAATATATTATGTTTACCTAGTTTAATAAACTCAAATAATTTAGGATAATATTGTTTCCAAAAAATATTAGAATCTATAATTTCTAAGTGATTAAGTAAATCATCACAAATTAATTCTATTGCTAAATCTTTCATTTCTCCTTTGAAAAATCTCACGTCATCACCACGATTACGATAGTAAGTAGCAAGTTTCATCAGACCAATCGGTGGGTATTTGTTTTTATAGTTTGGCTCAATGAGCAATACTTTACGCATTTTATCTGAATTCCTCTTTTATTTTTTCTATTAGCTTTTCCGCCGTATCTTTATCTGCATTATTAGTTATAATTGACCATATTTTACTCACAAGTTTTCTTTCATTTTTATTAAGCTTAGAGAGCACATCAACAGCATATCCTGATTTCTTATAAGAAGTTTTTTCCGCTTCAACAATTGGAGTTTCAACTGTTTTTCCAACTTGTTCTGTAAGTGCATGTGCGTTGAATTTCACACTAATTTGTTTCTTAACTTCTGCGATAGGTGAAGATTCTTCTAAGTCATCATATTTAGCTAATCTTTTACTGGCTTTTTCCACTTCACTTTTAGCCTTCTCAATCTCTTGAACTAAATTCTGTTTTGACTGATCATCAATAAAACTGTTATTTTCAGATTTTTCATTAAAATCTTGCACTTTAGCAATTAAGTCTTCTTGTTTTTTATATGCATTTTTAATTGCATTTGCACTGTAGTATAGCCTATGTAATGTATTATAGAAGTAATCCCTTAATTCATCTTCAAAAACAACTCTAGTTTCTGTTTCGTTAAAATAATCCCTCTGTGAATTTGCAATAAGTTCCTCACTGTTCGTAAATACTTCACCTACAAAGTAATTATTTCCTCTAGATTCCTTAAATTGATCCTGAAATACATTATCATCACCAATTTGTATATTAGCTTGCCTTGCTCTGATTCCACGCATTTTATTATATTTAGGAATTGCTTTTTCAAACCTTGATAGTCCAACCCACATCCACGCAATCAATTCACCCG
>JAWXUP010000027.1:0-30799 GCA_044426345.1 Clostridia bacterium
ATGCTTTATATGAAGCAGGAATATTAACAGGAAGCGATGACGAAGGTTCATTTAATCCAACTTCAAACATCACTCGTGAAGAAGTAGCTACAATCGTATCTCGTATGGTTGATGAAGAAACAAGAATTATTATTCAATAAAATACAAATTCAAAAACCTACACAGACAAAAACTGTGTAGGTTTTCTTGTGTTTAAAATCGTACTAATGCAAGTATACTCTGGGATATAATCGGAATATAAAAAACCTAAAATTCATCACTATTACCAGTAGCTATTCTCTCATAGCCTTAGTTTGTGGACTGGCAAGTGGTGCGTCCGAACACAATGAGTCGGTAGTTGATTTATGTTTATACGGAGGTTCGCTCACCTCGTCAGCACCAGACGATTACAGCGACCACATCGAGCAAATGCAAGACAGCTTTGCAGAAATTGACCTTAAAATTGCAGTTATATCAACAAAATAAAGATATTTTTGTTGATGACAAAAAGGTTTCATTTCTCACTAAACATAAAAGACGTGTCCAATGGATAAATGATCATATAAGTGATGTTATTCTAGATTTTGAATTAGAACAAAAAAAGTGGAAGGTAAGAAAACAATTTATAGTTAATGAAATGATGGTAAGTGCTGAATTTTTAAATAAAGATAAAGATTTTATTACGCTTAACGATTTACTAAATTTATAATAAGCGTGCATAACCACTCTAAGAAAACAGTATTTAAAAAAACAATTCATTTAAAAGTACCGTATTCAATTGAATACGGTACTTTTCTTTTGTTTATAATTAAAATTAGTTATGAATTTTGGTGTTTAATATTCTTGAAATATCTCGAAATTTGTCGTTGACCCATATTTTGACCCATACGACAAAAGGCTTAAGTCTTAGCAAATAAGATTTAAGCCTTTATTTTTATTTTCTAAAAAGCACTATTAGGGTCGTATTTTTTAATTAGCGCTTTGCGATTGGCAGCAGTTGCTTTTGTTTCTTTGGTTTGAACTAGCTTTGCTTCTTCTTTTTTTACGCCGATTTCCCACATTTTTGTCGCTAAAAATGTTTTTTCTGGGAATTTCGCTTTAATAGTATCGCCTAGATTATATAATGCGATACAACAGCCATCAATAGTAAGAGCGTGCGCCTCTGAATATTTAAGTCCTGCAGTAAGTGCTATTGAATTAAAAAAGTTGCACTGTGCATCATATAAAAAACAATACATTGAGCTTGCGTTCCATGCAATATCATCAATAGCGCTCATTTGCTCATCACGGTCAGCGATTTTTCCAATCATATCCAAAACCGATTTAACTGTTTTGTTCAATCTAACAACAGCGTTGCCAATACCTGCGTTGTTGGTTTGCGAGCAAGAAAAATACGTGATGTAAAAAGTTGCTTCCCAACTGTCTGGTTGCTCTTGCAAGATTAAATCGTAATATCTGCCGGCTTCTTCGTTGTTTCCTGTGTCTTTTGCACGGCGAGCGATTGTATAATAATTTTGAATTTTGTCCGACGTGTCAACTTTAACAGTACCTTGAATGTCTACAACGCCTTCTATCATTAATTTTTTTGCTTCTTCGAGAGTATATTTTGTGCCACAAGCTTGACAAACGAAATAGCCATCTTGTTTTACAATGTCATTACTGCCACATAATTCGCATACTAAAGCTTTCATATTTCGTTCCTCCTTATTCTTCTTCTGTATCTGTGTATTTTACTGTGTAGCTGTTAGAAAAATCAACAAACATACCCAGATCATTCGATGCTTGATTTATTGTGATTTCTAAAAGTTCTGGACAATTACCAAAAGAAGTATCATCAAGATATACAAGTGTGCTTGGAAGTGTTACAGTCGATAGCATATCGCAACCGTAAAAAGCATTGTCACTAATATTTTCCACACCTTCTGGGATATTAACTTCGACTAAATTGTCGCAATCAATAAATGCTTCATCAAAAATACAGAGAAGGGAATCTGGGAAAACCACGCTGTCCATAACGCCATTTTTGAAAACATCATAGTTAATGTATTTAACGCCATCTGGAATTTCAATTTCGCCTGTTGTGCTCGTTACATTAGGATAGAAGAATAGAGTTCCATTCTCGAGGATAACAATTTCGTCTTTCATATTTTTCATCCACGCTGTATTTTCAAAGGCTAAAGTATTTACGTAACTCTCATATATAGACACTTCTTCAATTTTTGTGCAGTTTGAGAAAGCGTAATCTGCTATAGAATCAATAGCCGTTGGAATGTTGACATAAGTAGCGTCGGTGTCTGTGTAGCCTGTAATAATCCAATAAGTACTACCACTGTATGAAGATTTTTCAGGTTGTAGTATAAAGCCAATTTCTTCGCCATATGAAATTACATCGTCTTCTTCGCCGTAAATTATTAGTCTGCTAAGATAAGATGAATATACATCTGCGCGAAGTACTTCGAAATTGTCCGTACCTAGTGATTCGCACAAAGTATTAAATGTATTTGAAATATTTTTATAACAGTAGTTTATATCCTCGATTAAGTCTTCGAAATCATCTAAAGTATCTTCATAGTCTGCGTTTGTATTGTTAAAGATAATATCGTCATATTGTTCTTGATATTCAACAAGTTTGCATACGTAATAATAATCTAGAGCATCTTTATAGTCGTCAAGCGCGTTCAACGCTTCGCTTGCTGCTTCATAGTCGCCATTTTCGACTAGCACTAGCGCAGCCTTATAATCTAGTTCGGTTTGCTCTTCTGATTGCTCAGCTAGAACATCTTCTAGGTCGTTGATAATGTCTTCTGCGTCTTCGTAGTATTTAGCTTCACCTAAGATGTATATCGCTTGTTCATTTTTTCCTATATCGGCATAAGCCACACCTAAAGCGTAGTAAAGGGTATTTTTGTCCATTATATTGCACATCTTAATCAATCTTGCTAGTGCAGCTACTTGACTGTCATCATCTAAAATTTGAGGTATAACAGAAACCACTGTATCCACAAAATCGCCTCGTGAAATATACGTAGAAGGGTCTTCAAAAGTATTAAATTGTTCTTCTGCTGATACTATATCGCCGTTTTCTGCATAAGCTAGTGCGTTTTTACATACATTACTTGGTAAAATATAAGTATTATACATAAATAAACATACTACAACAGCTAAAATAATAGCGCCGATAATACTACCGATTATAGTAGCTTTTTTCGAAATTTTTTCTACTTTTGCATCAGTTTCTTTTCGTTTTTGTTGCAAGAGTTCTTTAGCTTTCGCTCTTACAACTGCTGGTGTTATTTCTTTTAATTTTTTAATCTCGATACCACAATTAGGGCATTTTTCTTCGCTTAATCCGTTGTAATTACCACAAGGGCATACCCAAAGATTAGAACGAACCTCGAATATATATTTACATTGGTCGCCGAAAATCGCTTTGTAGTCTTTTGCAAAACTGTCTTTTTCAAGTGGAGTTGGTGGATTTAGTGGCTCGAAATGTTTTCCAAAACCGTCCCACGCAGAGCCATCTTCAAAAGTTACTTTCATTATGTGGATATAAACTGTATATACACTCAAAGCTGGCAAAGGTATTGAAACATCTTCGCCGAAAAATGCATCTGGTGCGCAGTTTAGATTTTCGTATGTATATGAAATCCTATCTCCGATGTTTGCACCAATATTGCTTTGTTGAACGATTTCAACTTGCACGGATTTAATGATTTTATTTGACGCACTTCTCATTTTTAGAATTTCGGTTGCAGCGCCTGAAGTTAGACCTGTTTTATGTAATGTTGCACTACAAATTAAAATAGGTGACCCATCATAATATAAATTATGTGGTAAACGCGTAAAACCTGGTGATGTTGTACTCATATATTTCTCCTTAAAAAACTTGATATAAAATTCACTGTGTGATTTATAACTACTTCATTATTTTATCACAATTTAGACGTATATGCAAATAATTTTAGCATTAATTATTCATAACCATTAGTTTCAACATTATCATATTTTTCCTTGTTTACACCGACGCAAATTTAGCTTAAAAACCATTACCCAAGCCTAAGGGTAATGGTTAATTTTTGCTTAAAACATCAGCCAATCACTTAACAAACTCCATAACTTCACCCATAGTATTCGCAGCGCTGATTTGAGCCAAAGCTTTTAGTAGCTGATGAGCCTACAAGTACTTTAGATGTTACAATTCAAGCTCAAATTGTAAAGCAAATGATGGTGCTACGTGATAAATTTGGCACGTCCATTATTATCATAACGCACAATTTAGGTGGTCTTGACTTTTCTATATTCTTTGCATTTCTTCTACTGTATAGACAAAATATCCTTTGCACAAAAAATACCTATTACCATACATATTCTTTAAGTTGTGAAATAGAATTTTATGCTAATATCAAAATTATTGGCACGGATTTTTCACGACAGATACTCGACACTTTTTAGGTGATTTTGAGCGTACAAAAGTATCCGAAAAACGAAAATAAAACTTGTTTTATTAGCACGACAAAGCATTGTTATTGTATGAATAATTTGTGTATAAAATTTAAATTTAATAGTGTAAGTGATCTTTGAGAGTAGATGATATGAAAGTGGAAAATATTGTTAAAAAGCTTAAAAAATACCAAAAAATATTAAAAACAGTTGTAAAGTTAAAGCATATTAAAGGTTTAGGGCTTTGTTAATTAACAGTATTTTATTTAACGGCTAAAATTGAAACGAAAAAATACACAAAAAAATATACAAAATAATACATAATATACCAAAATATCTTATGCAACGTATCGAAATTAATTATTATTTTGTATCGGTTTTGTGAAAAAAATAAAAGTGCAAAATATGTACTTGATTTAATAATATATTAATGATATAATCTATGGAAAACATCATTTTACAATACCTATTTAAATTTCAAAATGCAAATTATATGTCATCTAAATTCAAATAATTTTAAGCTTAAAATTATATTGTTTTAGCAGACATTATGTAAATAGCAAAAAATGTATTTAAGAGAATATTACACAGGTAGGATTTTTGTATAGAGAATAAATTCAAATAGCAAACTTTATTTTATCCGTTAACAAATGGAGGATGTTTTTTCATAGCAAAGGAATACTTAATAAAATAAGGGGAACAATTATGAAAAAATTAATTATTAGCATTACAATGGCTATTAGTGTGGGTTTATTAATGGCATCAGCGCAAACCTTCTCTGATACTGAAAATCATTGGGCTGTCAATCATATTGATACGGCAACTGAAATCGGTCTTTTCCAAGGGACGGGCGATGAGTTTGAACCAGAACTTTCTATCACTAGAGGAATGTTTGTAACTGTAATAGGTCGTTTTGCAGAATTACAAGGTGTTACAATCGAAGAAACTACAGATATCGCTTTTGGTGATGTTGACAAAGATGCTTATTATGCAAAATATACTGCATGGGCTAACGAAAACGGCATCGTAAATGGTTACTCAGCAGATGAATTTGCTCCAGATGATGAAATTACAAGAGAACAAATTTGTGCTGTTTTTGCAAGATTTCTAAGTTATATGGAATTCACTGGTGAATACACAGTAGATGCTGCTGATTTTGCCGACCAAGAAAAAATAAGCGCATATGCAACTAACGGTGTAGATACACTTCAACAATATGGCATTATTAACGGTGTTATAAAAGATGATGGAACTTATTTCTTGCCACAAGACTCAGCGACTCGCGCAGAAACTGCAAAAATGTTTGTAATGCTATATGATTTATTTGAAAATAGCGAAGAAACAGAAACTCCAACTAAACCTTCTGGCGGTAATAATAATTCTGACTCGGATGACGACGATGATGATAATAACACAACTACGCCAGACGATGATACTGTAATTCCAGATGACATAATAACAGAAGAAACAGTAGGCACATTAGGCTCTTTAGTAGAAGTTTTTGAAGAAACAACTTTTGAAGAAGTATTAGCTGAACAAGATATCGTAATCAATAGCACAAAAGTTGCTACATTAGCAGATGATATAATTACTGTTTCTAATAATGCTTTAGCTTTCTTAGATACTTTAGATTCTGAAGAAGTAGCCACTGCGGGACATGTCAGAGAAGAATTTGCAGTAGAAATTGCGGATATTAAGACGAATTATTTAGAAATTTACGAAAACAGAGTAGAAGAAACTGTTGACGAAGAAGTTGTGTACACTGAGGAATACCTAGAAGCTATCATTGCTTTTGAAACGATTGAAGGAACATTAAACGAAGGTGATTCTATCGCAGATATACTAGACTTATACGGAATTAACACGGATATTCTAGGCGATTTTATTAAATAAGTTTACAATTTAAGATAAGTGCGTTTGAGAGAAATATGGTGGTCGGACGCAAAAATAGGTGCGTCTCTACGTAATGTCATCAAAAGATGTAGTGGCGCACCTGTATGTCTGCCTACACTCAAATTCACTTATCTTAACAAAGGAAAAAATCAATCAATAATAGTTTCTAACCTAAATGGAGTTTAATGTGAAAAAAATTTTTCTAATAAGCGCATATCTTTGTTTTATTGTTTTGATAACAATAGGATTAATAAGTTTGGCTGATTTTGAATTTTTTGACAATTCATCTAAGGGTGCAATAGTTCAAAAAGAAAAAGATTCTACAGACGACGTTGAAGAATATCTTGAGGATTTTTCTATAGATAATCAAATGTATTTAGAAAATCAAAAAGAAAACGAAGAAATAACATCAGAACTTGATGAAAAAATGGAAAATACGGATTCAAAAATTGATGATGTTATGTCCGACGTTGATTTAGAAAATTATCTTTATAATTCACCACAGGATAAACCTAACGATGAATTGCAAGAGATAGCGCAACAAAATATTGATGGATATATAGAAAATCTTTATGTACTTCAAGAAACGTATGTTCAATCGCTTAATGAAATTATTGAACAAACAAAAACAGAATTCAAGAATTATCCATTAGATGAACAAACATCTAAAAATAAGCAAGATTTAGTTTCATCGAAAACATCATTGCTGGAAGAACTTGAAGATAGATGCGATGAAAATTTCAATGAAATAATAGCTTTAATTGAGATAGAGCTTGAAATACTTGGTGAAGATAATAGCTTAATATTAGATGCTAAGTCTGAATATAGAAAAGCGAAAGCAACACTGAAAGCTAAATATCTTGATGAATTTACAGCTTAAAAAACGTAGTTTGAATGTATATAAAAGGGCTTTTATTTCTTGTAGGGTACGCATTGTATGTATTACCTACATAATTAAGATATGTTCATGCATATTAGGTCTCATTAAGTTTAATTGAGATATAAGTAAAAGGGGATAGAAATGTCGGAAACAAATAATAAAGTGCAACATAATGACGAACTTGAAATTGACTTAATGAGGCTTATCAAAACTTTATTAAGCAAATGGATAATAATAGCATTATCAGGAATTTTAGGTGGTACGATTGCTTTTGGAGCAACAACTTCAATGGTGACGCCTATGTATAGAGCATCATCTATGATTTATATTCTAACGCAAACCACATCGGTAACTTCACTGTCTGATCTACAAATGGGTACGCAACTTGCACAGGATTTTGAAGTGCTAGCTACTACGCGACCTGTTATAGAAGCAGTTATTGAGGAATTGGATTTAGATACAAGCTACGGAGCTTTGGTAGGCGCAATAACAGTAACAAATATAAATTCTACTCGTATGTTGCGTTTAACGGTTGAACATGAAGATCCAGTTTTAGCAACTGATATTAGTAATGCACTTGCAGAGGCTGTAAGAGTAAGAGTTGCAGAAATTATGGATACAGATAAGCCAACCAAAGTTGAGGAAGCTGTTGAGCCAGAATATCCTTACAGTCCAAGTACGAAAAAAAATACTATGATTGGTGCAATGCTTGGGATGATTTTAGTAGCAGGAACAATTACGATGTTGTTTTTGATAGATGATACCATTAAAACGTCTGATGATGTGGCAAAATATTTAAATTTAAATACACTTGCTAAAATTCCAACTCTTGAGCAAACTGAAGACGAGGTTAAAATAAAAGGCATTAAGAAAAAGAGGGGCAAATAATTGTTTAAGCCAGTCGATGAACAAGGTTTAACAGACATACATTGTCATATATTGCCTTATGTAGATGATGGAGCACGAACATTAGCCGAAGCAAAAAAAATGATTTTACAGCAAATAGATCAGGGTGTTTCTAATGTTTTTGTAACTCCACATTTGCGTAAAGACCAGTTTGAAACTAGCGATGAAAATTTACGGAATGAATTTGAAAATTTATATAAATTCACACAAGATAAAGCTATTAAAATACATCTTAGTCGAGAATATTTTTGTGATGATTATTTAATTAATCTCTTAGAAAAAGGAGAAGTAATGCCTTTGTCGGAACACAAACATATACTTGTTGAATTTTCAAGTTTTCATTCAGAAGAATACATAATTAATTACACGAAACAAATTTTAAACTTAGGATATATACCTATTTTAGCGCATATTGAGCGATATAAGATTTTTTATAACAGACAAGCAATACGCGAACTTATTGATTTGGGAGCTAAAATTCAAGTTAATTCAGAGTGCGTACTAGGAAAACTCGGTTTTACAAGGAAAAGACTTGTCATGCATTTAATAAAAAATAATTCAGTCCATTTTATAGCATCGGATTGCCATAGAACAGATGTTCGCTTGCCTAATCTTGGAAATTGCGCTAAATATCTTAGTAAAAAGATAAGTAAAAAACAGTTCGAACAAATTTTTTATGCAAATCCTAGAGAGCTGAGTAAAATTAAATTGGAGATTTAAATGAAAGAATTAACGGTAAAAAGAAATAAGATTCCCTATGAAGCTGCTGAAGAAATGAAAAGTTTAAGGTCAACAATTAATCTTAGTGGCGTAGATAAGAAAGTTATAATGATTACAAGTTGTTTTAGTGATGAAGGGAAATCTTCACTAAGTTTAGAACTTGCATGGAGTATGGCGGAAATAGGGAAAAGAGTTCTAGTTATAGACACAGACCTTAGACGATCAAAAATGGCCAACAAAGTTTCAAAGGGAACAATTGAATACGGTCTTACAAATTACCTTGCGGGACATATAGACATAACAGAGTGTTTCTATCGCGATGTAGAAAATAATATTTACATTATTCCAGCTGGAGATACGCCACCAAATCCTGCAGAACTTTTAACAACAAAACAAATTAAAACGTTAATTGAAAAATGTAGAGAAGTTTATGATTATATAATAGTTGATACTAGTCCAATAGGATTAGTAAGCGATTGCATGCCTATAGCATCATTTTGCGATACTTCAATTTTATTACTTCAGCAAGGCAGAGTTTCGAGGAAATTTGCAAAAGAAACCCTAGAAAAACTTCAAGGACTAAATTGTCCTGTTTTAGGCGCTATCATTAATAAATACGATAGAAAAAAAGATGGATACAAATATTACGGAAAATACGGAAAGTATGAGCAATATTACAAGAAATAGTTAATTACGAGGAATTAAATGAAAAAAACCACTACTACACACGAGGTACAAAGGCAAGGTGGATTTTTTCACAATGTCGCAGGAACAAAAACTCATAAAAAGAGTAAATATTTAAAAATAAAAAGAGGAGTTGACGTTTTTTGTGCAACGGTTGCATTAGTTATGTTAACACCTCTATTTATTATTGTTATGTTAGCGATTTGCTTAGAGTCAAAAGGACATCCAATTTATAATCAAGTTCGCGTAGGTAAAGATGGACGTGAATTCAAATTTTATAAATTTAGAAGTATGTGTCAAAATGCAGATTCTCAATTAGAAACATTAATGGAATTAAATGAACGCGATGGGCCGGCTTTTAAATTAGACAATGACCCAAGAATTACAAAAGTTGGAGCTATAATCAGAAAAACGTGCATCGATGAATTACCACAGCTTTGGAACATTATAAAAGGTGATATGAGTATTGTAGGTCCAAGACCACCACTTCCACAAGAGGTGCTTATATATTCAAATTACCACAAACAAAGATTATCTGTAGTGCCAGGACTTACGTGCTGGTGGCAGGTTCAAAAAGGTGAAGATACCACTTTTGAAGAATGGGTTGAAATGGATATTAAATACATAAATGATATAAGTTTCCTGCTTGACCTCAAGTTAATCTTCAAAACACTTGGAGTTGTTTTGCTAGGTAAAGGAGATAAGTAATTTTGAAAAAGAATACAAAAACACTGTTACCGGTGTTAATTATAGCACTAATATTTTGGATTGGAATAATATTTCTCTTGTCATCGCAAAATGGCGAGCAAACATTTAATTTAAGCAACGGAGTATCTAGTAACATAATTGATGTATTTTTCAAGGGAATGACACAAGCCGAATCAGTGAAAATTCATGAGTATTTAAGAAAAGTTGCTCATATAAGTTTGTTCGGAGTTCTTGGTATGCTATTAAGCTTGATATTTAATATAATATTCTCAGAAAAAGGTAAGTGGGGATATATTATATCATTTTTCATAAGCGTATTCTGTTTTAGCGGGATTGCATTTTTCGACGAGTGGAGAAAGCAATTTATTGACGGAAGACATTTTGATATGATAGATGTTAAATTAAATCTTGTTAGCGGATTCCTAGGAGTTATCTTTGTATTTATCGCTATCAAAGTTATAGCAATAGTAAAAAAACGATATTAATTAATTCTATACTAACACATATTTTAAATAAGGAAAAAAATTATGAAAAAACCAATATTAGTTATATTAGCTGCTGGAATGGGAAGTCGTTTCGGTGGGTTGAAACAAATTATACCTGTAGGGCCAAACGGAGAAGTTATTATGGATTACTCTCTTTTTGATGCTAAAAAAGCAGGTTTTGAAAAAGTAGTTTTTATTATTAAAAAAGCTATTGAAAAAGATTTTAAAGAAGTAATTGGCAATCGCATTGAAAAAATAATGGAAGTTGAATATGCATACCAAGAGCTTGACATATTACCAGCAGGATTTAGCGTTCCAGAAGGCCGTGAAAAACCATTCGGTACATCACATGCTGTTTTATGCGCAAAAGAATATATTGATGCACCATTTGCGATTATCAATGCTGATGACTATTACGGAGCAGAAGGCTTTGCAAAAATATATGATTTTCTAAGCAAAATGGATCAAAATAGTTTTGAATATGGTATGGTAGGTTATCAAATCGAAAATACTGTTACAGATAATGGAACAGTTACTCGTGGCGTTTGTAACGCTAATGAAAACAACCATCTTTCGTATATTGTTGAAACATCTAATATCGAAAAAACTGAAACTGGCGCAAGAGAAAGACTTAACGAAAACGAGTATCAAACTATCGAAAAAGGCACGCTGGTGTCTATGAATTTCTGGGGATTTAATAGAAACTTCCTTGATGTTCTAGAAACGAGTTTCCCTGAATTTTTAGTGTCAAAACTTCCACTAAACCCACAAAAAATGGAGTTTTTATTACCGAACTCTGTTCAAGATTTAATTGAAAGAAAAATTGGTACAGTTGAAGTTATACCATGTAGCGATATTTGGTGGGGAATTACATATAAAGAAGATACGAACAGTGTTGTAGAGGCTATTTCAAGAATGCACACTGAAGGAAAGTATCCAACTCCACTTTGGAAATAAAATATTGTCCCAATTATATAGATAAGCGTGGGCAATCAAGGTGGTTGGGCGAAAGCTGTTCGCTCCTAAGATAGATCACCACAATATGTAGGGCGGATCTGCGTATCCGTCTGTTCTTATGGGATTATCCAAACTTATCTTTAAAAAGGAATTATTGAAAGCTGAAAAATTAGCCGATTTCATAAATTATAGTTGAAGTTGGTTTGTTTTTTGTGGTTTGGAAGAAAAAATATTTAAGCGATTTAAACGAAAAAATAACGGAATTATAGAAAACAGAGGAAGACTTTATGAAGATAGCAGTAGCTGGAACAGGATATGTTGGGTTGTCGATGGCAACGCTTTTGTCGCAAAACCACACGGTTTTTGCAGTTGACATTATGCCAGAAAAAGTAGATTTAATTAACAACAAACAATCTCCTATTCAAGATGAGTATATTGAAAAATATCTAACTGAAAAGGAACTGGATTTAACAGCAACTTTAGATACAAAACTTGCGTATGAAAATGCAGATTTTGTAATTATTGCAGCTCCGACAAATTATGATAGTGAGAAAAATTTCTTCGATACTTCAGCTGTTGAAACTGTAATTAAAACTGTAATGGATATTAATCAACAAGCTATTATGGTTATTAAATCTACAATTCCAGTTGGATATACAGAAAGTGTTAGAGAAAAATTTAATACTCAAAATATAATTTTCTCGCCTGAATTTTTAAGGGAAAGCCAAGCACTTTATGATAATTTATATCCTTCAAGGATTATTGTCGGAACTGATATGGATAATGAAAATCTAGTGGAAAAAGCTCAAGAATTTGCAAGTCTTTTAAAACAAGGTGCTATAAAACAAGACATCGAAACATTAATTATGGGTTATACCGAGGCTGAAGCTGTAAAATTGTTCTCAAATACATATTTGGCACTAAGAGTTAGTTATTTTAACGAGCTTGACACGTATGCAGAAATGAAAGGTTTAGACACTAAAAAAATCATTGATGGCGTTGGATTAGATCTTAGAATTGGAACTCATTATAATAACCCAAGCTTTGGTTATGGTGGATATTGCCTTCCAAAAGATACAAAACAACTTTTAGCAAACTATCAAGATGTACCACAAGATATGATGTCGGCAATCGTTGATAGTAATAAAACGAGAAAAGATTTTATAGCAGACCAAGTTTTAAAGATGGCTGGATATTATGATTATACGCATGAAAATCAATATAGAAATACAGAAAAAGAGCCACCAGTTGTTGGTGTTTATAGACTAACTATGAAATCTGGTAGTGATAATTTCCGTCAAAGTTCTATCCAAGGCGTTATGAAACGAATTAAAGCGAAAGGTGCTAAAATTGCAATTTTCGAACCAACTTTAGATGATGGCACTACTTTCTTTGGCAGTGAAATTGTAAATGACTTTGATAAATTCAAGATGACGTGTTCAGCTATTATAGCGAATAGGTACGATAGCAGTCTTGACGATGTGCAAGATAAAGTTTATACAAGGGATATTTTTAGAAGGGACTAAATATGAATTCTAAAAAGAAAAAGGTTTGCTTAGCTGCCTCTAGTGGTGGACATTTTGAGCAACTTATGATGCTTGAAAAAATAATGCTAGATTATGATTGCTTTGTTTTAACTGAAAAAACTAGTTATAACACAAAATCAAATGGGCAGAAATTTTATTATACACTTCAAGTTAATCGCAAAGAGAAGTTATTTTTGCTTAAAATGGTGTGGATTGCACTTCAATCATTGATAGTTTTCGCGAAAGAACGTCCTGATGTGGTGATTTGTACTGGAGTTTTAGCTATGATTCCTATGTGTATGTACGCGAAAATCTTTGGAAAAAAGCTTATTTATATAGAATCGTTTGCAAAGATAACTTCACCGACCGAAACAGGAAAACTTTTATATAAATTTGCAGACCAGTTTTATGTTCAATGGGAAAGTATGAAGGAAATATATCCTAATGCGATTTGTTTGGGAGGTATTTATTAATGATTTTTGTAACGGTAGGCTCACAAAAGTTCCAGTTTGACAGATTACTTGAAAAACTAGACGAACTTTGTGAGAAGAAAATTATCGAAGATAAAGTTTTTGCACAAACGGGTTATTGCGAATATATACCGAAAAATTTCGAGGTTCAAGATTTCTTAGATAGAGAAGAATTTGGAAGTTATATGAAACAGGCTGATTTGGTGTTAACTCATGCTGGTACAGGAGCTATTATGGGTGGACTAAAAGCAGGTAAAAAAGTTATTGCAGTACCAAGGCTTGAAAAATATGGCGAGCATGTAGACGACCACCAAGTTCAAATTGTAAAAGAATTTGAAGAGATGGAATTAATTGAGGCTTGTTATGATTTGGATAAGCTAGAAAAAGTTATTGAAAAATGTAAAAGTACAGAGTATGAGAAATATATTTCAAACACGGACAAAATTGTTGCTAGTTTGGAAGAATTTATAAATAATTAAAGGTTGTTATATGAAGAAGTTGAAAGTCCTTACTGTTGGCAATAGTCCAAAAGTAAAAGGTGGCATTACAAGTGTTATAAATCAAATTATGGAGCATAAATGGGATACCGAAAATGTTTCGATGAAATTTATAGCGACATATTTAGATACTAATAATATTGTAAAAGTTTTATATTTTATACTTGCATATATAAAAATATTAGTTGTATTTTTGTTCGACAAACCTGATGTGGCTCATATTCATATGTCATACAAAGGGAGCTTTTCGAGAAAATTTCAAATTCATAAATTGTGTAAGCTTTTTAAAGTGAAAGACATAATTCATCTGCATGGGTCGGAATTTGAAAAATGGTTTAATGAGAGCGATACAAAGAAACAAGAGCAAATTAAAACTTTGCTCAAAGAATGTAGTTCGTTTATTGTTCTGGGACAAAACTGGGAAAAAGCTATAAAAAATATTGAACCTAAAACTAATGTAGTGGTAGTGAAAAATTCGGTAGCTATACCAAAGGAAAAATGTTTGTGGAATGATGAAAAATTTACATTTTTGTTTTTGGGAGTTCTTATAAAAAGAAAAGGTGTTCACGATTTATTGAGCGCAATAAAAAGTTTAAAAGTTCAAAATAAACTTAATAACTTAGAGTTTTTAATTGCTGGAACTGGAAAAGAGCAACAAGAACTTCAAAATATTTGCAAGGAATATGAATTAGATAATTACGTGAAATTTATCGGTTGGATAGATGGCGATAAGAAAAGAGAGCTGCTTATAAATTCTCAAGTTTTAGTTTTGCCATCATATAACGAAGGGCTACCAATTGCTATTTTAGAGGCAATAAGCTATGGTTTGCCAGTTATAGCGACTGATGTTGGAGATATTTCGAGTGCTGTTAAAGACCAAGTGAATGGATTTTTAATAAATCCAGGTGACTGCGAAACTTTAGCTCAAAGTATACTTAAAATTTCAGAAGATAAAGAATATTATCAAAAAAACAGCAATAAATCTCTTGAAATAGCGAAAAATGACTTTTCAGACGAGAAGTATTTTGGTATATTGAAAGATTGTTATATTAAATAAATGGAGAAGTGAATGAAAAAATATAAAAAATATATTGAATTTATAACTACAAAAATAAAATTGACTTTCTGCGAGAAGAGATTTAACAAAAATGATGCTACTATTAAATATATGTTTACACAAAATCCGAAGTCAGATCAATTGATAGTTGTTAGTAGTGCGTGTACGAAAGTTGGTATCAAAGCAAGATATAACTATGTTAGAACGTTAAGTAAAATCAATGCAAATAAATTGTTTATACTCGATGATTTTGGGTATGACAATCGTGGCGCATATTATTTAGGTTATAATTGTGGCGATGAAGTTTATAACGCATCTATTGGTTTAATAAAAACCATCAAAGAAAAACACAATATACAAAAAATTATTTTTTTCGGAACATCAAAAGGTGGATTTGCATTATTAAACTTTATGTTTAGTTTCCCTGATTCTGATTGCATTATTGGAGCTCCGCAATATAAATTAGGAAATTATTTGTTAGCGCCAGCATTGAAGGAAACTCAACAATATATAATGAAAGATAATACAAAAGCAAACGTTGACTATCTTAATAATATCTTGAAAGATAAAATAGAGAAATGCAAAGATAAAAGCCATAAAGTTTATTTACATTATTCAAACAGAGAACATACATACGAAGAGCATATAAAATATCTCATAGAAGATTTAAATAGTAATGGATTTGAAGTTTTAGAAGATTGCAATTCCTATGAAAATCACTGGGATGTAAGCTATTATTACCCGAGTTTTTTATTGGAAAATTTGAGTAAATATTATAGTAGTAAATAAAGAAAGGTTTTGCAAATGTCTATTTCTAATATAATTACAAAGATAAAATTAAAAAAATGGGTTAAAAATGGATTGAAAGTTGGAGAAAATTTTCAAATCGAGAGAGATGTTTTCATCGACCCGTCATTTCCTTGGTTGGTAACAATAGGTTCTAATGTAACGATAGCTCCGGAGTGCTTAATTTTATGTCATGATGGAAGTACAAAAAAATTAATAGGTTATTCGAAAATAGGCAAGGTGTCTATAGGAAATGATGTTTTCATAGGTGCAAAATCAGTAGTATTACCTAATGTGAAAATCGGAAATAATTGTGTTATAGGCGCAGGTAGCGTTATTACTAAAGATATTCCAGATGGAAGTGTTGCAGTAGGTGTGCCAGCAAGAGTTATTATGACTACTGAAGAATATAAAAAATCAAATGAAAATTTAGCAGAAAACAGAAAAATGTTTTCATCTGAATATACTATTAAAGGTGGTATTAGCGATGAAAAGAAAAAGGAAATGATTGAAATATTAAATGAAAATAGTTCATTTGTTATTTAAGGAGTAAATATGGATTTAATCAGTGTAATTATTCCTGTATATGGAGTGGAAAAATATCTGGATAGGTGTATAAACACTATTGTTAATCAGACATATAAAAATTTAGAAATAATTTTAGTTGATGATGGTTCGAAGGATAATTGCCCAGCAATGTGTGATGAGTGGGCAAAAAAAGATGGTCGTATAATCGTTATTCACAAAGAAAATCAAGGATTAGGATTAGCTAGAAATTCAGGATTAAGTATTGCGACTGGTAGATATGTTGCTTTTATAGATTCGGACGATTTTGTTGACGTTGAAATGATTGAAAAGCTATACACGAATTTGGTGGATAAAAGTTGCGATACGGTGTATTGTGGATTTTATAAATATTACAACGAAAAAGTAGTTGTACCAGTAGAATCAATGTACAATGAAGTTTGCATTGAAAATGAAAAAATCATTAGTGATGTACTGCTTAATATGATAGCTACGTTGCCTGATGAAAAAAAAGAATGTTTGCTTTCTATGTCGGTTTGGCATGCACTATATTCAAAAGAAATTATTGATGAATATAACATTAGTTTTCCATCAGAACGAGAATTTATGTCAGAAGATATGATATTTGACATAGATTATCTGCAACGAGCAAAAAAAATCTATTTCTTCGACACACCGTTGTATTATTATAGTTGCGAAAATCAAAATTCTCTTACACAAAATTATAAGTTAGAAGAGTTTTCAAGACAAATAAAGCAAGTTAGAAAGATGGAAACGGAATTAAATAAAATATTACCAAGTGATGATTATAAACTCCGTCTTCAAAGATATCTTTTAGGCAGACTTCGCACGTGCATTATGAAAGCAAGCAGAATGAGAGAAAAGGATAAAAACTTTAATTTTTATCAGCACATAAAGGAACTAATATCTAGCGACGATGTAGTTGAAATAATGAAAACATATCCTTATAAGCAAAATCCTATGCAACTAAGAATTTATAATTTTTGCATTAAATATAAATTGATTTTAGGGATAGGGATTTTAACAAGAATAAGAAATTCAAAGAAAAATAGTAGATTTTAACTTTGAATTTGAAAGACACGAGGTTCTAAGTGAAAAAGATAATAATTATTTTGAATATTTGGAGATTATTAATACCTATTTATTTTTGGACTACAAATAAAAATATTAAAAATATACTTAAGCAAGACTTAGATAAGCTGAGTTATGCTATCCCTAACACACATAAAATGATAGGTTTTTTACAAGCTTTGATTTTTAATTTGCCTTTTAGAGCGGTATTTTATTACCGTATAAATGATTATAAAGCTATTCGAGAGTTCCAAAAATTATTACTTCCGAATAAAAGAGAAATCGAAATTTCAGGCGATATAAAAGGTGGTCTGGTGATTTTTCACGGACAGGCTACAGTTTTCCATTGCCATAGTGCAGGAGAAAATTTGTCAGTATTTCAAAGTGTTACGGTTGGTAAAAATCCATCTTGCTCTGATAATGGAAGAATTATTCCGATAATAGGCGATAATGTGAACATTTATACAGGAAGTATTTTGATTGGTGGAATAACTGTAGGCAATAACGTTGATATTGCAGCAAATTCTGTGGTAATAAACGATATTCCAGATAATTGCGTAGTAGCTGGAAGTCCAGCTAAAATTGTGAAAATTAAGGAAACAATATGATTTTAAAAAATAAAAAAGACTTGAAAAATATAATTAAACAAGAGGAAAATTTATATTTTAAAACAAAACTTCAAAAATATCTTAAATTAGTCAAATATCATCCAGACTATTTTTCTTGGAAATATATAAAATATATGCGTCTAAGCTCGTATTATTATGAAGTGCGAAGAAAAAACATAATAAATTCGCTTATGTATATTATAAATGTTCGCAAGATGAATTCACTGGGAAGAAAAATTGGAACTGAATGTGGCGAAAATGTTTTTGATAAAGGATTAAAGATTTTTCATACACACGGAAATGTAATAAATGGCAATGCACGTGTGGGCGAAAATTGTAGATTATATGGAAATAACTGTATCGGAAATAATGGAATTGAACGAGAATGCCCTAGTATAGGTAATAATGTAAGATTATGCGTAGGTGCAAAAGTATTGGGCAATGTAACTCTCGCTGATAATATTATTGTTGCAGCTGGAGCTATAGTGTTGGATTCATGTCTCGAAGAACGTGTTCTGTTAGCGGGCGTACCTGCTAAAGTTGTTGCAAGATATAATGTGATGCCCAACTTACTAGACTAAAATATTAAATACGAGGTGACTATCATTAAACTGAAAAAATACAAATTTACACCCTCAAGCGATGGTGCTATATGGGTTTTATGTACTTTAGCATATTATATATTTTCTTATATGCTAGTATATACATTCGGTATGCCCAGAATGTTATTATATTTAGGCGATGCGCTTAATTTCTTTGTTTTCATATTAGCTATAAGGAAACATGATAGATTCATTTTTTTGAATAAAACCGTATTGTGGATGTTTTTATTTATTTTAATAGGTTCATTGAGCTCGTTATTCAATTTTATGAGTATTGGTCTATTTATTTGGGGTTTGAAAAACAATCTTAGATTTTTTACATTTTTTTACTCTTGTATAATATTTTTAAAACCACAGGATATAAAAATTGTAGACGATGCAATAAAATTAATTTTTTGGATATCTGTTCCTTTGTGCACGGTCGAAAAGTTTTGTGTGACATATCCACCGTGGACAATTGTTGGGGATATGATAGGTGGTATATTCTGGAACTTTTCGGGAAGTAATTTACCATTAAATGTATTTTTGATAGTATATTTAACAAAAGTTAGTTGCGATTATTTTGCTAAAAAAACTAGCACGATATATTTTTCATTAGTTGCTGTATCAAGCTTGTATATGGCGTCATTAGCTGAATTAAAGGTGTTTTTTGTTGAGTTTGCAATAATTATATTTTTAACAGCTATATGGTCAAAAGTATCATGGAAAACGATTTTAATATTTATATGTATGGGGTTGTTTGCTAACGTATTTATTACATTGTTTATTCATATGAATGGTACATGGTCAGCTTATGCAGATATTTTTACTATTGAAGGATTTCTTGAGTACGCATCTAGGGATTCAGGATATAATGGTACAGGCGATTTGAATAGATTGACAGGTATAGCGACTGTATCTGCAGATATTTTTAATGGAAATATTTTTAAAAATCTTTTTGGCATTGGATTAGGTAATGCGGAATATACTAATTTCTTCACAAGTAATTTCTTTAGTAACAACATAGGGCTCAACTACCAATGGTTTCATGATATATGGTTATTCATAGAAACTGGAATGGTGGGTTTGATATCTTTTACTATGATATTTATAACTGCATATAAAGATGCGAAATCAAAATATATTGACAAAATTACAACTAATTATATTAGAGTAAATATTGTATTGATGATAGTATTATTTATATATAACATTAGCTTACGGTCAGAAACAGGCGGATTTCTATTATATCTCATTTTAGCAATTCCGTATATATATAGACGTAATATAGATTAAATAGATAAAAATAAGGGAGATAGTATGATTAATAAAACAATACATTATTGTTGGTTTGGCGGGAAAGAAATTCCAGCTAAAGATAGAAAATGCATAGAAAGCTGGAAAAAATATTGTCCAGACTATGAAATTATAGAATGGAATGAAAAAAATTACGATATCACGCAAAACGCGTATATGAAAGCAGCTTACGATGAGAAAAAATGGGGATTTGTTCCTGATTTTGCTAGATTCGATATAATCTATAATCATGGTGGGTTTTATCTAGATACAGATGTTGAACTGGTAAAATCATTAGATGAGCTTTGCGATAATAAAGCATATTTAGGCTTTGAAAGTAAGGTTTGGATTAATGGTGGTGTAGGTTTTGGTGCAGAAAAAGGTCATAATATTATAAAAGAGCTAAGGGATATGTACAAATCTTTAAGTTATTACAACCAAGATGGAACTTTGAACTTAACTCCTAGCCCGTATTACATAACAGAGCACCTTGTGAGCAAAGGTTTAAAAAGAAATAATAAAATGCAAATGATTGAAACTTTAAAAGTTTATCCTACGGAATATTTTGCAGCGAAAGATTATGATACGGGTAAAATTAAAATAACCAAAAATACAATAAGTATACATCAGTATAATGCTTCATGGCAGTCGCCTAAAAAAAAAGTGATGCTTAAAGTCAAAAGAGTTATAGGTGCAAAGAACTTTGAAGCATTAGTGAAGATGAAGAAGTCATTAATAAAAAAATAGAACCACGAGAGGATTTAACAATGAAGAAAATATGCTTTATAAACGGTGTCATCGCACATTCTGGAGGCACTGAAAGGGTTGGCATAATGATTGCTAATGAACTATCCAAAAGAGGATATGACGTTACAATGCTAAGTTTCTGGGACTATGGAAAGCCTTTTTTTGAATGCCATAAGAATATAAAGATAGATTATTTGTTAAATCCTAGTAGAGAAGGCAAATTATATCGTACACATATTTATCCTATATTAAAACTCCACAATTATATTCAAAAAAATAAGTTTGATATTGTAATCGATATAGACACTATTTTAAGTAATTATACGACATTTGCTATAAAGGGAACAAAAACAAAGCATATTTCATGGGAACATTTTAATTATTTACATACGATAAAAGACAAAAAAAGAATAAAAGCAATAAATCTAGCGAAAAAATATTCTGATAAAATTGTCGTTTTAACTAAAAAAGATTATAATCTGCATTTTGAAAAAGCTGGTATCGCTAAGGAAAAATTAGAACAAATATATAATCCAACACCTTTTGAAGGACGCAAGGAATCTGATAGAAGTGAAAAACTTGTAATAGCTGTTGGAAGATTGACAGACCAAAAAGGTTTTGATTTATTATTAGAATCATGGTCTGCAATCGAAAAAACAGGTAGCGAATGGACACTTGCAATTATAGGTTCTGGTGAAGATGATGACAAATTAAAAAATATTATAATCGATAAAAACTTGAAAAATGTTCAATTTATCCCAGCGACAAATGAAATTGAAAAATGGTATGATAAAGCATCTGTTTTTGTACTTCCTTCGAGATATGAGGGATTTCCTATGGTTTTATTAGAAGCTATGGTTAAAGGTTTACCGATTGTGGCATTTGATTGCTTTACAGGTCCATCAGAAATGATTGTTGATGGGAAAAATAGCTTTTTAGCCGAAGATGGGAATGTAGATCAGTTTGCGGAAAAATTGAATTTATTATTAAATGATGAAGCTTTAAGAGAAGAATTTTCGAACGGAAATAAGCTTAAAGTTAAAGAATTTTACTTGGAAAATATAGTAAATCAGTGGGAAAATATGATAAAAACCCTTTGATTTTAATTGCGTTAATTAAAGAGGATTAAATATGAATGATGATATAATTTCGGTTGTAATACCTGCTTATAATAGTGCGGAAACTTTAGAAAAATGCGTGAAAAGTATCACCGATTCGGAATATAGGTTTTTGCAAATTATTATAGTTGAGAATGGCTCAACGGATAATACGTTAGAAATAGCGACAAAACTAAAAAACGCTGATGATAGAATAGAAGTATATAGCTCTGACAAAGGTGTTTCTAAGGCGAGGAATTTTGCATTAAAAAAGATCAAAGGGAAATATGTAACTTTTGTTGATAGCGACGATTATGTTTACTCTAAATACTTTTTAACATTATACAATGATTTGGTTGATAACAACGCAGATTTGTCAGTTGTAGGACTAAAAACCGAGCCTGAGGACGATGAAAATAATTTGCAGGTTATAGATAATTTAAAAGCGATGCAATTTTTCATAGAAGGTAGCCTTGACGGATATGTGTGGGGTAAGCTTTTTAAAAGCGAACTTCTTGAGAATTTAAAATTTGATGAAAAATTACTTATTTGTGAAGATAGGAAGTTTTTATTAGATTACCTTGTGAAAATTAGAAAAATAACTATTAATGATGCAAAATTATACTTTTATTTTCAAAGAGAAGACAGCGTAACTAATGAGACCTTTTCTGTAAAATGGTATGATTTGGTGTTGGAAAGTGCATATGATTTGCATATGATAGAAAAATATTATCCTCAGTTGAAAAAAACAGCTACTGATAAAGTTGTCAAAGATAATATACGTTTTGCAATTTCGTGCATATTTAATGGTATCGAAATTGAAAATAAAAAGAAAAACATTGTAAAAACGGTGCAAAAATACAAAAAGTCTATATTTAGCAAAAATATTATTTTTAAACATAAAGTTTATATGTTTGCTATGTTTTTTGGTTGGGATGCATTCGCATTTGTTTTTAAAATAACCAAGCGTTCAAAGTGAGAAAATAGGGAGATAAAATAGTATGATTAGCGTTATTATGCCAGTGTATAATTGTGAAAAAAATATAGAAAAAACATTGAAAACTTTTTGTGAAATTATGCAACCAGATGATGAAATTATCATCGTTGACGATGTATCTAAAGATAAATCTTTTGAGATATGTACAGAATTTTCAAAAAAAGATGCACGTGTAAAAGTGTTTAAAAATAAAGAAAATTTAGGTGCTGGACCTACGCGTAATGTAGGAATAAATTTAGCAAAGTCTGATTATTTATATTTTTGCGATGCAGATGATTACGTATCAAAAGATTTATTCAAGAAAATAGCAGAATATTTAAAAAATAATACAGATTGCGACTTGCTTGTTTTCGGATATGACAATAAAAATTATAAAGGCGAAATTAATAGAATTAGTCGAAGACAAAATGCTGTATTTTCTGGTGATGAAATCAGAACGGAATATAATAAGTTTTATTATTCAGATTTATTAGACGTTAGAGGTGCACCTTGGAATAAAGTGTTTAAAAGAAGTATTATTGAGGAACATAAAATTCTATATCCTAATCTACGCCGTAATGAAGATCAGGTATTCATTATGGATTTTATTGATAAATGCGACTCTGTTCACTTTATAGATGAAATATTGTATACATATCAGTACGGGCATTATATGTCTGACTTTTTGAAGAAATTCCCTGTTGATTATTATGACATTCATTCTACTTATATGAAAAGTGTTGATGATTTTATATGCAAATGGAGTGAAGATAATATTCATAATTGTAAAAATGTTCGTGATGTTGAGTATGTAGACGGATTATTAATTGCAATAAGAGCTTTAGTTTATCATGGAAATGTAAAAAAAACCTTTAGCAAGCTAAATACAATATTATTTAATAAAGAAGTAGAAAGAGTTTGTTTAGATTACAAAGCTTTAAATTTATCTAAACAAGATGAAAAAATCGTTTGTTATATAAACAAGAAACAAAGTATAAAAATATATCTATGGTTTTTGTTAGATACAAACAAAATATTATTTAAACAATCTTTGAAAAGAAAATTATTAAAATTTTTAAAAAGATAAAGTGATAATTAAAATCAAGAATTAATTTAAGGTGTAGTAGACACCATAGGAGAGTTTTAAAATGGTAAGCTTTATAATTCCTGTCTATAATACGGAAAAATATATAAAGAGATGCATTGATTCTGTTTTGAATCAAATAGATACAGATTTTGAGCTGATTTTGATAAATGATGGTTCAACAGATAACAGTCCAAACATATGTGAGGTATATTCAAAAAAATACGAAAATATAACTTTAATTCATCAAGAAAACCAAGGTGTATCAGTTGCAAGACAAAATGGATTAAGCAAAGCTAAAGGCGATTGGGTTGCTTTTGTAGACTCAGATGATTCTATCGGTGACACTTATTCTCAACTTGTTAATGAAAATAAAAATGGATTTGATTTGATTTGTTTCAGTGAAAACTTTTCAACAAACGAATATATTTTTGAAGGAAATAAAGAAATTTATATTAAAGAAATATTAAGTTTAGAGAACACTGAATTTAGCAATAATAATCTTAAAACAGTTTGGGATAAGGCATACAATAGAAACTTTCTAAATGAGAACAACATAAATTTCACTCAGGGGGTTTTTCATGGGGAAGATGTATTATTTAATATGGAAGTAGCGATTGCAGCTAACAAGATTCTGTTTAAAAAAAGCAAATTGTATTTTCAAGAAAATAATCCTAATTCTATTACTAATAGTTATCATGCTAATTTAGTTAGTAATGAAATAAATTATTATAAGAGATTAGACGAAATCTTATTTAAAACTTCTGATTATAAACACTTGAGCAATAGCATCAATTTTTTACGTAAAAATAGTTTATGGTTTGTTATTGTAAGTAATATATATAGTGAAAAAAATACATGCAAATTAAAAGAAAAAAGAAAAACATTAAAACAAATCTTTGACAATGAAATTTATAAAAATCTCTTTGACAAAGGTAATTACAGATTAAGATATAAAAAAGAAATTATATTAAGATTATTTAAAAGAAACATTTTTGCTGCGGAATTATTGCTTAAACTTTGGTTTTAATTCTTTTGTAAAATTTCTTTAATAGAAATCACAAATTATTTTACGGAGAACGAACAATGTCTAGAACAAAATATATCCTTAAAAATTCAATAACGGGTGTAATAAGCAAAATTCTTACTATTACTTTAGGATTCATATCACGAACGGTTTTTATCTATTTTCTAGGAACGGAATACTTAGGAGTTAATGGTCTGTATACTGAACTTTTATCTGTATTATCTTTAACCGAACTTGGTTTAGGGTCTGCGATGGTTTATGCACTTTATAAGCCTGTAAGCGATAATGATGATGTTATGATATCAAAGTTAATGAATTTTTACAAAAGTGCGTACAGATATATTGCCACTATAATACTTGTTCTTGGAATAATTATTATCCCGTTTTTGCCTATAATTGTAAATGGTGCTGACAGCATTACTTTAACGCAACTAAGATTATATTATTGTATATTTTTATTTAATACGGTAGTGAATTATTTTGTAAGCTACAAATACAGCATCGTAAATGCTAATCAAAAGAACTACCTAATAACGAATATAGAGATGGTAATACATTTTATTACATCTATTTTACAAATTATATTTTTATTTACATTTAAGAATTTTACAGTATATCTAGTAACTCAATCGACATTATTATTAATTTCTAGAATTTACATTTCTTTGTATTTGAATAAGAAATTCCCAATATTAACGCAAAATGTCGATGCAAAATTAACACGAGAAGAAAAAGCACCTATTACAAAAAATGTTCAAGCTTTAGTAGTGCATAGGTTTGCGGGTGCTGCTGTATATTCAACCGATAATATCATAATATCTATGTTTTCGGGACTAGGAGTAGCTGCAGTCGGACTTATAAGTAACTATACCATGCTGACATCTTCAGTGCTTGCTTTTGTTATAATCATTTTGACAAGTGTTACATCAAGCTTTGGTAATATGGCGGCAAATTCCACGACTGAAAATTTCAAAAAAGCGTTTTTACAAATGAATTTTATAGGCTTTTGGTCGTATGGATTTTGTGTAATTTCTTTTATTATATTAATTCCTCCATTTATTACGCTTTGGATAGGTCCAGAATTTTTAATTGACAATATAAGCTTTTTATTAATAATGATCAATATTTATATAAAAGGACAGTGTGATGTTTTTTATAACACGAGAGCATCAAAGGGTGAATTCGGTAGAGATAAATGGTACGCTCTTTTGGAGGCAATCGTAAATTTAGTGGTATCTGTAATTTTTGCATTAAAATTTGGTTTACCAGGCGTTTATATGGGTACGGTTACAGCTAGATTAGTATACTTATTCACAAGACCTTCATCAGTGTATTACTTCTTATTTGAAACATCTTGTAAGGAATATTATAAAAGTTTCGCTAAGAATTCTTGTATCGTTATTTTTGCAGGAGCGATTACGTACTTTGCAACATTAAATATAATTTCTGTTGTTACAATCACTAATTTTTTAATAGCTTGCGTAATTGTTGCAATTATTCCAAACATTATTTTCTTAGTATTTTCTTTTAAAACTGAAGAATTTCAAGGCTTAGTATCACGATTTAAATATTTGAATAAATCATTAAAGTCAAACTAAATATAGCTTGAAAAAACACGTCCCAACTACAATATGGGGCGTGTTTTTGTTTATAAATCGTAACATATCTTGACAAATATAAACGTATCGTGTATTATATAGTATGACGAATACACGAAAAGTGTATTAAATTTTACAAGGAGAATTATATGTTAGGATTAAAATATAATATAACAGGCTCAAAATTAGAGGTTTTAGAGCAAAATAGCATTACACAAAATAGTCGAAATCAATTTGAATGCGAGTTTGAGTTTTCAAATGAGTGGGAGGGATTAACGAAGTTTTGTGTTTTTGAATTAAAAGATAAAGATTCGGTTTGCGTAGAAATAAAGAATAATAGGTGTGTGCTTGCTACTACAGAAACTGAATTTTCAAGTTTGAAAACAGGTGTTTTTGGAGTGTCAGAGGAGGTAACTTACACTACAAATTCAACTATAGTTTTTTTAAGTTCGGCGACTACTATTGATGCAATAACCGATGAAGAAGTAACTAAAAGTTTGTACGAGCAGTTTATTTTAGACGCTGTTGCAATTCGCAATGAATCAAAATCTTATGCCGAATGTGCTAGCAAATCAGTATCGCAATACCCTAAAGTTGTAGAGGGTAAGCTTTATTTCTGGGACGTTGATAGTCAAGGATTTACACAAACAGATTTTACAGATGGACTTTCAGCTTATGAACAGTCTGTAAAACAAGGCTTTGAGGGAGATATTGACGAATGGATCGAGAGCTTGAAGGGTGAGAAAGGCGATACTGGCGAGCAGGGCATTCAAGGTGAAAAAGGTGATGCGTTTGTATATTCAGATTTTACAGAAGAACAGATTGTAGCATTAAAAGGTGAACAAGGTTTGCAGGGTATTCAAGGTCAAAAAGGTGACACTGGAGATACCTATGAGCTAACGGACGATGACCGTCAAGAAATTGCGAAACTTTCGCAAGAAGAGGTGACTAATGCTAGAACCAGTTTTAAGGGAGAAGTACAAGATACGTTAGATGAGAGAATTAATACCGATGTTGCTATGTTGTTAGATAGGTTTAATTCAGCTACAACCATTCCATATGAGGGAGAGGATATTTCGACGGTTAATTCATATTTGGGAATGACGAGCGATTTGAAAATTCAAGGGAATACTATTGTAGATGAAAATGGCAATATTGAGAGCGTTAGCGGGAGTGTTGAAATTAAAAGCTCAGGAAAAAATTTGTATCCTTATTTAACGAATTATGAGCAGAAAACTAACAATAACTCTTGGGTCAGTTTTGATGGGGTAACTTCATTTTTTCAATATAGTCAATACATAAAAAGTGGGTTATTGGTTAATTTAAAAAAAGGCACGTATAGAGTGCAATATTCATCAATAAATACCAAAAATGTTCAACTTATGAAAATAGATACAGACCAAATCATTGGAAGTTCTTTTGCGTTAGAAGAAGATGCTACAGTGGTATTTAGATGTCAAGTTTTAGACCTTGACTTGCCATATTATTTGGAAAACGTAATGATTGAACAAAGCGATACAGTGACAGATTATGAGCCATATACAGAAAATGTTTTAACATATGAAAATATTGAACTAAGACGAATCGACGATACTTATGACTGCATTTTTAACAACCAACTTATCCAGAGAATTGGAACAAGAGAATACCTCGATGGCGATTTAGAACTTGAAAATGTACTAGTAGATAATGACATTACATATTATATCTTAGATGAACCAATAATAACTCAAATTGACACCAGTGAGCTGAAAACATATGATGGTGCAACATATATCGCTACAGCAGGAAGTGAAGTCAAACCGATAATTTCAGCGAGGATACCATCAGATGTTGGTGCAGTGATAGCTGAGGTCTCAGAAACTAATAGTGAGATTAAAAGCATAAATGAAACTTTGATACAAGAGCTTGCAATAGCAACCCAAACTATTGATACCTTGCTTGCTGCGCAGTAGCATAATCTGGAAAGGTTGCCTTAATTACTTCGACTCTTTAGCGAATATTAAGGCTGCTTGCTTTAAAATATCATTTTCCATTCTAAGTTGTTTTAACTCTTTTCTCAATGTTCGAAGTTCAACTTCTTCATCTGTGTAATATCTTGACATCTTTTTGCGCTCCTTTTTATTATTTTTTTATCTTTATTCTATCATAGAAAAGCTATTTATTGTACTATTTATTTTAACTTTTCCCATAAACAATAAAGAAAATTTTTCAGGAGAAGACATGAATTGTGGAATTTTTTTAAAAGAAGAAAAGATAATAAATTTACAATAAGCGTGCATAACCACTCTAAGAAAACAGCGTTTGAAATTTCCATTTTTATACATTTTTTCATTTTTATAGGACACCACACTAAAAAGTGTGGTGTCCTTTTGTTGTAATTAATCAATATTTAAGAAGTTCATAAGTATAGTAGCGGCTTCGGCTCTGGTTGCTTGATTTAGAGGAACAAGAGCACCTGTGTTTGTTCCGTTTATTACATCGTTGCTGTATGCCCATTCCATAGAATTTACCGCATATCCAGATACAGTATCGCTGTCAGCAAAATCGTCTAGGGTTATGCTTGAATCTATTGATAAATCTAAATCTAGCAATGTAGCATAACGATATAGCATAACAATCATTTGTTCACGAGTGATTAAACTATCAGGCGAGAATGTTGTGTCGCTAGTTCCGTTTACAATACCTTCGCTAGATGCCCAACGAACAGCTTCGGTATACCACATATCTGAGACATCTGTAAATGGTAGGATATAGTTTACAGGTGTTGCATCGTACATATTGTATAGAACTTGAGCGAACATAGCACGTGTCATATTTGAATCCGGTTCAAAAGTGGTTGTTGTAGTGCCATTCATATATCCGTATGATTTCATTTCGTAGATAGCATCAGCATACCAATCAGAAGAGTTTACGTCGGTGAAAAGTTGAGCTGTATTTGTTATGCTAGAAAGTGTGTGTGAAAATACATCGCAAATCCATAGGTTTTGATCATCTGAAATTAGTCCACGAGGATTTATTGGGAAAAGTTCAGTATCGCTAGCAGTTATAAGAGTAGATAAGACATCGCCTATCAAATAACGAACTGCACTATTACCACTGTCGCTGATGTAAATAATGTCATTTTTGACATATACTCCAGTAGGACTGCTAAGCGTTGCATTGTCGCCTATGCCATCAGAAAAACCGTCAGTGCCACCAACTAGTGTAGTTACTGTTCCGTTTTCGATTTTACAAATACGGTGATTACCAGTGTCGGCAACATAAAGCACGCCGTTAGCATAAGCAAGACCTGTAGGGTCGCTGAATTTAGCACTTGTAAGACTTCCGTCAGCCATTCCTTCAACGCTACCAGCATAAGTTGTAACATTACCAGTGTTGTCGATATATCTGATAAGATGGTTGTCAGAATCGGCAACATAAAGTCCACCTTTTTCATCTGCAACAATACCAGTTGGACGGTTGAAACTTGCGCTTATACCAGTCGCATTGGTTGAACCTTGAGTGCCATTGCCGGCAAGTGTAGTTACAGAACCGTTGTTTAAATAACGAATTACATTGTTTTGACTATCTGATATTGCATAACCATCAGCAAAAGGAGCAATATCCCAAGGTGTGTTGAATGCAGATAAAAGAGCATCGCTGTCATCGTGGTAAGCACCGATAGGAATATTGTTAGCACCTGTAACACCTGTTCTGCCTGCAATTTTTGTGTATGTTCCGTCAGCATCAAACTGCCAAATTGCGTGATTGTAAGTATCGGTGACTAAATAAGTTCCGTTTTCAGCAGGAGTAATTCCAGATGGTGCGATTACAGTTTCGTTATCAGCCAAAGATGGAGTGATTAGTAGCAAAGCGCAAGCTAGTGTGCAAAATAATTTTTTCATTACGGTGTATCTCCTTTGTCATTTGGTTCAATAAGTCCTTCTACGCGTAGAATTTCAAAATCAGGTGACTTGCCTTTAAGTCGAATTGAATTGCCTAGTGATGTGAATGAAACACGTCCCTCAAGGGCATCTGCGACAACACGACTTACTAGCATTTGACCACCAGGTGCATTTGCCTCTAGTCTTGAAGAGGTATTAACGGTGTCACCGATTGCTGTATAGTCCATACGAGCAGGGGAACCGATATTACCAACAAGTGCAGGACCAAAGTTTACGCCAACGCCGAAATCTAC
>JAWXUP010000123.1:0-5297 GCA_044426345.1 Clostridia bacterium
GTAAAGTGCAACACGTCCGTCATTTTGCTTGATTAAAATATGGTTACCATAAGCCGAACCCTTGTCATTTATAGACTGAACCACTCCTGGATAAATTGGATATAGTGTTTTTGAAGTATCACCAACCAAATCAACGCCGATATGATAGCCAGCCGACCAAGAGCCAGTTTTTTTAAAAGGGCAAGTAATTCGATACTCACCCTTGTAATATGGATTTTGATAAAATAAACCCATTTAAACACCTACTCTGCGTCTGCTTCTTCTTTTACGTCTGTGTAACGTTTAGAAACTGAACGCATTTTAGCTGTTTTATCTTTATCGTGATATTTCGCATAAACTGCTGTAAATTCGTTGTTTTCTTCTGCAAAATCTCTAATTCCGTTTTCTGCAATAAACATAGAAATTGCCATAGAGATGTCTACTCCCTTTTCTCTTGAAATTGCGTAAATTTTGTCTGCGTTTGCTAATAATCTGTTGTATTTCATAATAATTTCCTTCCGGCTAAAAGCCTTTTTGTTTATGTGTCTAACTTAGATAAGTCAATGTAGATAAATGTTTGCTGATAATTATAATCAAGTTTAATATCTTCATATATTTCGTTTAATTCTTTTTGATGATTTCTAACAAGCCAGTAAATTTCTTTGTCCCCAGTTGCGTTATCGGTTATTGTGTAACCGAGATAGGAACCGTTCGCTGCTTGTGCTGAAAGTAAAATAACACCCATACTCCAATTTAATGTAGCAGTAGCCGCAGTTACGCCTGTTACTGTTTCTTGATGCGATTTCAATATATCTCCTATTCTGCTTGTTAAGACTAGTTCTACTTGTTGCTCTGTCAGTGTTCTAGCAAATTCCAAAAATTTACTTGAACTACTTGTTGAAGCTGTGACAAAATCATCATCATTTATTAAAACGTCAAAACTTTCGATATATTTTGTTGCTCCTGTTAATTGGTAAAACATTAAACTTGCAAATTCTGAATAGAATATAGTAACATTTTCTGTAATATAATTAACAAATTGACTGTCATTAAATAGAATTACTTGGTTTTCTTCCGTATATATCACATCAGCAGATAAAGTATCAACGTCTATATCGTGCTTGCTTAAAGTAAACCTTGAATATACTAAGTTTGAATTTTCTACTGTTTCTAATAACCTTAAAAGATCTTCATTGTTTCCGTCTGGATTATCAATATCAAAATCAAATATAATGCTTAAAGCTGTAAACTCCTTAAGAAATAAATCAGCATAAGTTTCATTCCTTAAAATAGTTCGTAATTTGTGGACACCTTTGGCGTAATTGCCTTTTAATATTTGCCACCAAGTTTGGTATTCTGTTAATTGTCTGTTCATTGTTACTCTCCTATTACCATATATGTTACAGTTGCAGCTAATGCCCCATTACTTCTTGTGCATAGGCAATAAAACGTACAAGACTCGTTGGAAATTTCCGTTACTCCAAAGCTGAACGAGTTTGAAGTGTCACTCGTAGCGCTAAAAAATATGTTCGGTGTTTTTCTAAATTTCTTTTTAAAATCAACAGTCGCCGGTGCGTACGCTGTACTAGTGGCTGAAACAGAATCAACTAAACCAAATTCAATCATTACGTCTTCTAGTTCGCCTGTTTCATTTCCAGTGTTAACACCTGTAAATGCTTGAATTAAAGCGTTGTTAACGGTTCTTTCGCTTTTTTCTTCAAGACCTAAAAGCAAAGCTGTTTCATCTGTTAATAAAGTTGCTTTATTAAGTGGTGTTCCCACTTCAACTGGCTCGTCATATCTTTCTAGCGTGATAACTTCAAAGCTACCGTCTTCTTTATATGCCTTGTACCTGTTAGGGTGCGTTGGTACTCTATTTTCCATTATACATCACCACTTTCTATTTCTCCACAGTAAATATATGCGTCAATCATTTTATAAATGAGTTCGTTTATATCAAAAATTAACTTCTCTATACTATTTATTGTATCATATTTTAATTTTTCCGTCAACTTATATGTGGGCAAATTCGGTGATGAAATATATGTGTAATAATTTTCGACTACGCTTGTTAGGTTTGTTACAAGTTTTGCAAAATCTGGACTTCTAAAATCACTCGAACGCTCAAAGTCTTCATATTGTTTTAATAATTGTAAAAATCCTTCTCGAAATAAAATATCATCGATATATTGTAAATTGTTTTTTATCCTGTTTGCTGTTCTAAAGTCAAACGAGCCTTTCAATTCAGTTTCTGTTTTTGATTTTTGAGTACGTGCATAAATTGCGTCATTATACGTCCTATCGAAAATCGGTTCTTGCCACATTATGTCACGTCCTTTTTGTAATAGTTTATTGTACCAGACAAAGCGCCGTTAAAATTCAAATTATAACTGTTAACAGAAGCTTCTGTCCCTATTGAGTATCCTGTATCAACAAGTATAGTGTCCAGTGGATCTATTATAGGAAATCCCCTGTCATTCGCTTTGTAAAATACCCTTAATTTAATATATTCAGCAACAAACTCTGAGTATTCTTTGGCGTGTTCAAGTGTATTTATAAATAACATTTCGACTGGGCATTCGTCACCCACTAAATTATAATTTGTCTTGCTTGTTGCATAATTAAACTCAATTACGTCACCAAAAATATCAATTTTGCCTGTTCCTTTTAGTCTAGCTTTACATCTATAAGCAAAGTATTCAATTTCTATAACTTCTAAATCACCTTCAATAACATAAGAATGATTTGTGCTGCACCCATAGTCAAATATGTAATCCGTTTCAGTTTCAACGTCAATTTCTTGATTATAAATTGAACCTTGTTCTTCGTCTTCTTCCAGTGGTCTTACAAACGGTTGCAAATAATTCACGCTCACTTGTTTTAAAATCGGATAACGCTTTATTTCTGGTGGAGCAAGCTTATCATCAAACGTTAATTCAAAATCTTGAACTTCGGTTTCTCTCGGTTCAATACGCAATACACCCTGTCTATCAGTAAATAAAACGCAATTACAAGCACCAGCTAATAATTGAAGAATACTGTTGACGTTCATCAATGGAATCGGCGTTGTTGTAGTGTAATTTTTCATCACATCATTAAAAAGCCACTTTTTAGAATTGTCTTCTTCATTAAGTTCGATATTGCTAAATTCCATAACTTCATTCGCTAAATCGTAAAGCGTTCTTGGTTCTGGTGAATATACACCTTCGTCAAATAAATCATCAAGATAATTGACTAAAGAAATTGCCGTAAACGTAACGTTTGGTATATGTGAAGCGCTAATCGTTCCTTCACCTGTGTAGTAATATTTGCATAAATCTTGCCACTCAATAGAGCCGTCATTAAGCTTTTGTCCTATTTCAGCTGTTAAGATTTGCCCTTCCGTCAAATAGTTCCATACACCCTGTGGATTTTCTGGATTATATTCTCGCTCTGGGTCTAAAAATGTGAATTTAAAGCTTTCAACTGGAATTGAACTGTTTATTAAATCAACTTTTCTGTTGAAATCAAAACTTTTAACATTATCATTGTCAAACTCTTTCGTAATCCCAAAAGATAAACTTGATATGCGCACATCTCGAAACGGTACGTTTGTTTTATCAAAAATCAAGTGAAATTCATCGGTAACGCCTATCTCTGGTATTGTTTGCTCAACCACAAAATTTGCTTTATCAACCGTTGTTTTAGTGCTTGAAACCAAATCACCGTCAGCATAAGAATTTATAGTAATTTCAGTTGGATAATTATCAAGAATATTATCAAAAGTTATCGACATTCCAAGCAAAGCAATATAATCTGTAAATTTAACAATTAAAGTAGGACATTCATCAAACGTTCCGTCTTCTTTGCTCATTTCTTTTGAAACATACCCTTGATAATTAAAATCCGTTATTGGTGGAACTAATACCGAATTATCAAGTGGAATTCCATTATCGTATATTTTGCCGTAATAATCAATCACCGACATTGTTCTGTCGGTTAAATGCTCAACTGTTGAATAATCCATTTGATTTTCGTTATAAAAAGAACTTGTTGAGTTTGCCTTTGGATCAGTTATATTGAATAACAATCTAAAATAACTCTCATTTCTTAAAGGTGCTTTCATTTGCTCGTTGTATTCAGTTGACATATTTTGCATATTACCACCCCATATCTATAATTTGCAAAATAACGTCACCAAATAATACTTGATCGTCTTCATATATAGCATAACCGTATTCAACCGAAACAAATAAAGCTTTAAAAGTTAAATCATCGAACACTACTTCGCCGACATTTTCTTCAACTAACGCTTTTAAAAAATATAATTCTTCACGAGTTAACATACCCCAGCCAAGATTTGTGACATTATTTGTCGGTCTGTTAATTTTCGTTGCAATCACTTTTCCGTTTGCGTTTGATTCAGTTACTACTGTTGCAGCGTTTGAAACTGCAATTTCTTTTAAAGGGTCTGGAAATTCAATTCCATTAAATAATAATAAACTCATCGTGCATAAACTCCTAACCCAATATTTGCCCCACGTTGTAATTTTACATTTTCAATAGACCTAAACAATGGATCACCGTCCAAATAAACGTTACTTGTAATTGTAGTTGGTATTTGCTCACTTGATTGTGTGCTTATGTTTTCTGCTGAAACATTCGCTGTGTTTAATCCGCTTCCGTTTTCAACCATAATTCCACTCATAGCATTGTTTAAACTTCCACTTTCAACAACTTCTTGCAAAGCTTGCTTTATTGTGTCTAGTGGTGCTTCGATATTTGTTCCACGTTTTTGGTCGCCTACCACTGCCAAGAAAGGGTCGTTCGGTTTTAAAACTGCACCTGTTGCTAAGTATGGAACGTTTGCGATTGTTGATAGGTTAAAGCCCCACTCTTGCCCACCTATTCCAGGTATCCAATCTGGCACTTTAAAACTCATTTTGTTTAAGGCTTTTATCGCAATATTTATAGCGTTAATCATACCATTTATCAAAGTAATAACCATATTGATTGGTGCTTTTGCATAAGCTACTATTGTTTCAAAAATACCTTTAAATATATTTACTATATTCTCCCAAGCTCCACTCCAATTTCCTGTAAATACATTGATTATAAAATCTATAATTTCTAAAAATATATTTTTAATGCCATTTACAACAGAAAGGACTGAATTGTACCAAGTTTGAAACACTGCAACAACAACATTGACAAAATTAGTGATAATTTCAACCCAAAAATCCACAATATTTGAAATTATGTCACTAATAAATTGTAAAGCTGTTGAAATTGCGTCAATAACATAATTAAATCCAGCTTGTATTGCGTTTGATATTGCT
>JAWXUP010000124.1:0-5208 GCA_044426345.1 Clostridia bacterium
TTCTTCATCGTGATCGTGGTCGCAATCTTCCGTGTGAACGTGTTCTTCTTCGGAAACTTCATCATCGTGATCGTGGTCATGATCATGCGAACCAGCTTCCATACCTTCAACTGTTACTTCTGCAAGAACAGCATCTCCTAAAGTTTGCGTTACACAAAGTGCTTTTAAATCTTCGTTGACAGCTTGTGTGATTATATCGTTAACCCATGTATCAGACTCGCCACCGTTGTAAATAAATAAATCAGATGATGAAATAAGAGTAATATCTTGAACGCTTGGTTCATAACTATGTAAATCTACTCCGTTATCCATAAGTAACGATAACTCGAAATTTTCTGCATTTTCGCCTAAAATCTCTTTAGTCCAGTCATATTCGTAAAAAGATGAGGCTACAATGCTGATTTTATCGCTTGTAGATGTTGCTTTTTGTGTTGTAGATGATGTTGCAGTACTTGAAGTACAAGCTGTAAGTGCCATTATCATCGCTGTTGCTGTTGCTAAGATTGAAATTTTTTTCATTGTTTATTTCCCTTTCAGTGTAGAAATATATATTTGCAAATCTTTCTCATATTTGATATTCAATAAATAAATCTAAATTAATGTTTATAAGTTCCTAAAAATATAATTTAAAGAAAACAAAGTCCATTTATTATCAATTAAAGATAACAAGATTTAGCTATGTATTACGCTAAACATATCCTTGTTATGAATAAATACATTATATTTATTCGGATTTTAGTACATATACAATGCGTATCGTACCAAAAACTGTTATAGCATACAAAGGTTAATTTATCTTTGGTTAGGACTAAGTTTATAGAAAATATTTAGATTATTATAAAAATACTAGAATTCAGTTTCTGTATCATTTTATAATGCAAAAATCAAATATGCGAATTGTTCGCAAATTTATTATAACACATTAGTTAGTTAATGTCAACTAAAATTAGCGTAGGCTAACTGATGTGAAAAATAAAAGGTTTTTTAGCTTATTTTATATCAAATTAAGTTGATAATTGCAATATTTTTGACCTGAAAAAGTTGCGATTTTCTATGAAATCGGCGATGTAAATAAACTTATCAGCAAGCATTTTTATTTTTGATTCTAATAAAAATAGAGCCAAGCTTTACCCTAAAAAGGTGAAACTTGACTCTTGAGGCTATTTTACAACAAGCCTTTATTTTATATTATGAGTGTTTTTTGCCTGTGTACATACACATAAACATAGCAAAAACTGCAACCCATGCCCAAAATTTATGATTCTTCATCTAAGGTCGCCTCCTTTTTATCATTTTTAGGAGAATTTAGCAGTGATCTTGTAGAAACACCTGCAAGCGTAACGGTCGAGGCATTGTGTAACCACGCCGACGTACTCGCTGGGATAAATCCAAAAATACCACACGCAATAAGAGCTGAGTTAAATCCTACAATAAATCTATAATTCGTTGAGATTTTATTCATAAGAGAACACGCAAGCTCCCTTGCTGTAATCATAGTTTCTAGCGTGTCTGAAAGCAGTGCAATGTCGGATACTTCACGAGCTATATCAGATGAACCATTTAAGGTCATTGAAACATTTGCAGTACTTAGCGCTGGAGCATCGTTAATTCCGTCACCAACCATCAGTACGGTTTTGCCCTCAGCTTTAAGCTCATCTACTAAATGTGCTTTTTGGTCTGGCAACACCGATGCGAAATATCTGTCTAAACCTAAATTTTCGCTGATATGACGCGCTGTAGATTCACCATCGCCAGTTATCATAATAATTTCACGTATTCCTTGTTTGCGAAGTGCAGAAATAACAGCTTTTGCCTCATCTCTTGGAGGGTCATTTACGCAAATTATACCGATAAGTTTTCCTTCCATAGCAAGATAAACAGCACTGTCAGAGCCGATTTCGTCCTCTAAGAATTGTTGTTTGTCTGTTGGATATGGAATATTTTCATCTTCAAAAACAAAATGTCGAGAGCCGATAATAGCACGTTTTCCTTGATAACTACTAGCGATTCCGTGAGCTACGATATACTCAACTTTTTCGTGTTCTTCTGGGTGATAAAGTCCTTGATTTTCAGCGTGAGCCACGATGGCTGCTGCAACGCTATGAGGGAAATGTTCCTCTAAGCACGCTGCTATCATTAAAACTTGATTTTCATCATATTTATCGCACATTGGTAGAATTTTTGAAACTTTTGGCACTGCATTTGTTAGTGTACCTGTTTTGTCGAACACAATCGTGTCAACTTTTGATAAAATCTCTAAATATTTACCACCTTTTACAACGATTTCTTTGTTTGCACCTTCACGTAGAGCGCTGATTATAGAAATCGGAGTGGTAAGTTTTATAGCGCACGAGAAATCGACCATTAGCACCGATAACGCACGAGAAATATTACCTGTAAATAAAAATGTTGCAAGGAAAAGTCCGAAACTTACTGGAACGATACCATCGGCAAGACGTTCTGCTTTACCTTGAATATGCGCTTTAGTATCCTCTCCATCATCTATCATTTGAATGATTTTCGAGATACGAGAATCGCTACTTAGTGCTTTAACTTGAATGTCAATTTCGCCTGTTTCCACAACCGTTCCAGCGAAAACCGTACTACCTGCGTTTTTGTGAACAGCAAGTGGTTCGCCTGTCATAGTAGCCTCGTTTATTAGTGCTTCACCAGAAACTATAGTTCCATCAACCGGAACCATAGAACCTGCACGTACACGGATAATATCATCTATTTTAAGCTCACCAATCGGTAAACTTACTTCAACATCGTCGGTTACAAGCCAAACTTTGCTAATTTGTATAGCTAAACTGCTTGCAAGGGCATTTTTCGCTCTAGCATTTGAATATTCTAGCATTAAATCTGATAAATTAAGCAAGAACATAATTGATGATGCAGTGCTATGTTGTCCAGTGAATAATGATGCTGTAATCGCCGTACCGTCAAGCACTTCAACAGACATTTTTCCACGAGATAACGCTCTTGCTCCCATATGCATAAATCTAAACGAGCGTTTCCAAGTAAGTGCATTGCGTAAATATTTTGGGAAAATCAAATCTACAGTAAGTTTTTTGGCAACCATTAACAAAAGACGTTCTTGAAAATCGTTGTCCATATCTTTTTGACGTTGTGTATCAGTAGGATTTGTTTCGTGCAAATCACATTGTCTAAGTTTAGTGAATTTGTCAAGCAATAATTGTTCTAAATCACCAGAATAATGAACAGTTACACTACCGTTAACCTCGTTTGTCACGACAGATTCAACTCCGTCGATGTGCAAAAGGTCTGACGCTATGCCATAGCCTTGCTCACGAGTGAAGATGTATTTACCAAAACGAATACGCAAAAACGAAGGTTTTCGAGTTACAATTTGATACCTCATTTTTCGCCTTCTTCCTTATTCAGCCTCACATTTGCAATCGCAATTGCATTCACTTGATGCTTTTGCAACAGCACGAGCTTCTGCACAAATTTCTTCTGCTTCTTCACGTAAATTTGTAACGCCTTCCATAGTATTATCTTTAATCATCATACCTTGAGCGATAGTTTTTACAGCGAGTTTGCGTGCTTTGTCAGTTTTTGCAATCTTCAAACCAGCGATGCCACAAGCAGCACCTACTACAAATAATATTCCACATTCTTTTCTAAAAAAATCACAGTTCATAATTATACCTCCATTAAAGTTTTGTTGTTTATTTTCTAATTTAAGTTTAACACAAAAAAGTTTATTTGTACAGCTTTTTTTGATATTTTTCGACATTTTTTTATATTGAAAAAGTTAGCATATGCAACCGTATATGAAGAATTTTGGTCAGTTTGCGCTAATAAAAGTTATAAATTTCGCAAATGTTAGCATAGGATAATTTGCGAAAATTTCTCGTTTTTAAAAGTTGGAATTTGAGGCGAAAATACTATTTGTGATATGGTAAATTTTTGTAAAGTACGCATTATATACGTAATGAAAGCGAAAGGCATAAAACAGATGATTATATTTAATTGGAATTTCAAAAAAAGAGTAAGAAATGGTGAAATGAACCTATAAAAAGTTACTTATAAATATAAATTTGTTAACTTTTTATGATAGAATTTAGTTATCAAAAATGTTTGAAAGGGAAATACTTGGAATGGAAATTAGGCAACTTGAATATTTTGTGACCTCTGTTAAAGAAAAAAGTTTCTATAAAGCATCAGAAAAATTGTTCACTTCACAACCTGCAATAAGCAAATCTATTGCATTATTAGAAAAGGAAGTCGGTGCAAAACTTTTTGAACGTTCATCAAAGGGAATTACAGTCACATCAAAGGGAGAACAGTTTTATCATTATGCAAGCAATGTTTTAAAGCAGATTGACATAATGAAAAATCTTGATTATCAAGAGAAAAACACTATATTAAACATTGCATCATACCCAAGCAAGACGATTTCAAAGCTTTTGACTTTATTTTATAACAAAAAATCGCTTGATACACATTATAGAGAAGGTTCGGTGCAGGATATTATAGACTATGTGTCAACCGGAATTTGCGAGCTTGGATTGCTATATATTTCGCCCAAACAAGAGCATTCTTTTTCTCATATTATTTCGCATAAAAATTTGCAATTTGTACCTATAAAACAAGCAGAACTTTGCGTTTATGTTGGAAAACAGCACGAATTTTACCGTAACAAGACACATATTACGATAGAGGAGCTGTCTAAACTTAAATATATTCGTGGGCTGAAGGATTTTTTCTCGGTAGAGCATCATTTCGACTCAATTAGCTTAAACGAGATAAATACGTCATATTTTGAGGATATCGTGCTTACAAACAGCGACCATTTGGTGTCGGAAATGTTAGAGAAAACATCGCTTTGCTATTTGGGGATTGATTTAGAGCTTAACGTAAATGATAACAAAATCGTGATAGATTCAGACGAAAAATATCTAACTTTAGGATATATCAAAAATAATTTTTCTGAACTTAGCGATTTATCAAAGGAATTTTTACAACACCTACAAAGCTTAATTTAGGTTCTGTAGGTGTTTTTTATGAATGAAAATACTAATTTTTGTAGGGGCAAACTGTGTTCGTCCGTGCTACGCTAAAAAACCATCAATAAATTAAAAATATCGCACCTGTAGGGTATGGCGTCCTCGACATACCGTGATACGCAAAAACTAGCACGATGAAAAAACATTGCAACCGTAGAGGCGAACTGTGTTCGTC
>JAWXUP010000028.1:0-30011 GCA_044426345.1 Clostridia bacterium
AAACACGACGGTATGGAGGTACTGCCGTGTTTTCTTTTGTCTTTTTTACTGGTAAACGATTAAAAAAATAGTAGTTATTTCAGAGGAGTTTTACGCTCCGAAATATGAAGCAAAATTCTACATTATACGAAATTATATTGCAAATGCCCAATCGAAATTTAGTGTTCGGTTGGGCATTTTGCGTTTTTATGGAGAGCAAAAATATGTAGCTATCCCCAATAATATCTATATTAAAAACTACTGGGAATGCTACATAGCTAAATACCCGTAATCCTTAAATTTTTGAAGTCAAACAAAAATTTAAAATTTAAGGAGATACGGAAAATGAAAACACCAAAAGAATTTGATTATGATTTATGGAAAGATGAAGCGGGAAGCTGTTTTATCAGAGTGAAACGAACTGGAGAAGTTTGTGAGGTCAATGACAATACGTTTAGAGTTTTAAGAAATGAAGCGATGGCGATTTATCGCAAACAAAAAGGTGTGCCAGTTTATGGTAAAAGAAATCGTAAAAGTGTAGTGGTGGGATATACCTCAAACCTGTCACTTTACATAGATGAGGGTAACGAAGATGTTGGTACAGATTGGATTATTGATAAAACAAATCACGAAAGCGAGATAATCACTAAGTTACTAATTGAAGATTTTTGCAAGTTGCTTACGGACAAGCAGTTAGATGTTTTAGAAAAATGCTTAATTGGTGGTATGTCTAATGTCCAATACGCAAAAGAAAATGGTATCAATGAGTCAGCTGTTCGTAAAACAATAAGTCTAATTAGAAAAAAGTTTAAAAAGTTTTTTAATGATGGTGCGAATTAGATTATGTTTTGTAGGTTGTTAAGTGAAAGGGTTATTCCCTTTTTTTGTAACTTGACAACAGAATATACAGTATTGCAAATACATTCCGTTTAAGTGGAGCAACAAGGATTAAGTCGCAAAGACCTTATGAAGTAATTTATGAGAGAGCGAGAAGCTGAGTTCCAAAACAAGCAATGTGGTGTTGTTTGATTGCAAAGATGCTTAAACGCAATAATGATACTCCCTTATAGCCACAGTCCGAGCGTAAAGTTAGCTAACACACGAATTTTAACTAATAACTACTAAATTAAAAACTTAGTAAGTTTAAAATACGTGTCGAGGTTCTCGACCCGTCGCAGGCAATGGGTAGGGTTTCGGCAGACCGTCGAAAGGGTTAGACTCCCGTGATGCTTACCAAAAGCAGTTTGCAATATTCCCTATATTTTGGCAGGGTGTTGAGAACAAATATGCCAATAAACAAACAAAAACTTCAAAAATCGAAAGATTACAGATAGCAGAGTATAGAAATATGCTCTGCTATTTTACATATTAAGAAAGAGGTTGAAAATGGAAAAAAAGAAAATATATCGTGGTGATATTTATTATTGTGATTTAGAACCAGTCAAAGGCTCAGTGCAAGGTGGTATTAGACCTGTTCTTGTCATACAAAATCAAGTTGGTAACGACCATAGTTCTACTTTAATTGTAGCTGTAATAACCACAAATATTAAAAAACCAAACTTACCAACTCATATTGTAATTGGCAAAAACTTTGGTTTGCAAGACTTATCTATGGTGATGTTGGAGCAAATTAGAACTATTGATAAAAGCGAGCTTAGAAGCTATGTAGGTAGAATTAGCGAACCCTTTACAATACGAAAAATCAATGATGCAATAGCCATTAGTTTGGGATTAAAAGATGTCAACATATAAATGGGAGGTATGGAGTTTATGAATTATATCGAAAAACTAAAAGAAATAGACCCTCGTGCAGTAGATAGAGCTACCCTTGTACAAAGACAAAGTGTAAAAATAGATCCAAATGCTACAAAAGAAGAACGATTAAGAGATTTTATTACGCAAATTAAAAATCCATATTGTTATCTTGATGGGAATACTGTTGTGAAAATCAGTTTTAGAAGTACAGACACTACAATGGAAGATTGTATTGAACATTACTTAAAAGGACTGTAAAAGCAAAAATCGACATCCTCGATTTAATTTAATTATCATGGTACATTTTAAGTGGTAGTAACCAAATAAATTTATGGAGGAAATGTTATGTCAAAAAAAGTATATCGAGCAGTCATTTATTGCAGATTGTCAAAAGAAGATGGCGACAAAGTAGAAAGCAATAGTATTGCAGGACAGCGAGCCTATTGTGAAGATTACATCTCAAAGCAAGATGATATTGTCGTTGTAAGAGAACCTATTATTGATGATGGGTTTTCGGGTGTTGCACTAGAAAGAGATGGATTTAAGGAGCTTGAAATTTTAGTGAGAGCTAAAAAAGTAGACTGTATTGTAGTTCGTGATTTATCAAGATTTTCAAGGAACTATATTGATGCAGGCAGATATTTAGAGAAGATATTCCCAAGTTTAGGAGTACGATTTATTGCTATCAATGATAATTATGATAGTTTAACAAGTGACCCACAATCAGATGCCTTTATTTTGCCTTTTAAAAACTTAATAAATGACACCTACTGCAAGGATATTTCAGTTAAAATTCGTTCTAGTTTGGAAATTAAAAAGAAAAATGGAGATTATGTTGGTAATTTCTGCCCTTATGGGTATAAACGTGATGAAGTAAATCGCCATAAGTTAGTAGTTGATGAAGAAGTAAGGGAAATTGTTCAAATGATATTTTCTTTATTTAAAGATGGAGTTAGTATCGGTAAAATTGCTGATAGACTTAACTCTATGGGCGTTCTATCTCCTATGGAGTATAAAAGAGCTAAGGGAATTAAGTTTGAAACAGTATTTAAAACATCGGATAATGCAAAATGGGAATACAATACTGTTAAACGTATTTTGGTGAATGATATTTACATAGGTGTTCTAACCCAAGGGAAAAGAGGTACACCGAATTATAAAGTGAAATCTGTAAGAGTGAAAGAAGAAAGTGAGTGGATAAGCAAACAAGATAACCATGAGCCATTGGTAAGTTTTGAAGATTTTGATGCTGTAAATCAAATGTTAAAACGTGATATGCGTTCTAAAGATGATAATAGCGAAAATATATTGTCGGGATTTATATTTTGTGGCGATTGTGGTGGGACTATGATTAGAAAAACTATCCCATCAAAAGGCAAGAAATATGTCTATTATATTTGCTCATCTAATAAGAAAAATAAAACTTGTACTTCGCATAGTATTGCTGTGTCAGAAGTGGAAGAAAAGGTTTTTAATGCTATTCACGACCAAGTGGAACTTGTGGTAAATCTTGAAAAAGCATTGGAGATTATCAATGATATGCCACATAAAGGTAGACGAGTGCTAAGCTATGAAAAACAAATCCTATCCCTTGAGAATGAAATTGATAGATACCAAAAATTAAAGCTAGGCTTATACGAAAATTTAACTGACGAGATTATTTCAAAAGAAGAATATTTTGAGTTTAGAAACACTTATACAAATATCTTAGAAGAAAAAGAAACAGCCAAAAAGCGACTAGAAAAAGAATGTAAACAAGCCGTGGATACTGGTACGACAACAAGAAACTGGGTAACATTATTTAAGTCTTTTGAAAATATAGATACCCTTAATCGCAGGGTGTTAATGTCCCTTGTAGATAAAGTGATTATTTTTGAAAATCACACCTTAGAAGTAGTATTTAAGTATGCTGATGAATACACGCAAACAATGGAATATATCCTAAGTTTTGAAGATGATAAAAAGAAAAAGGAGGCTGTGTAATGGCACGAAAAAGCAGAGTAAACATAGATGTGCAAGAAGAAGTTATTGTTCCAAAATCTAATCGCATACCAACAGCCATTTATGCAAGACTTTCTATCGAAAACCGAGGGCAATCAGAAGCTAAAGATGTGATTAGAAATCAAATTGAAATTTGCAAGGCTTATGTAGAAGAAAATCCCGAATTTGATTTAGTAGAAACCTATATTGAAAATGGTAAGACTGGTACAACATTTGATAGACCAGAGTTTAATAAGCTGATGGAAGATATTAAAACTGGTAAAATAAAGTGTTTAGTTGTTCGTGATTTATCTCGTTTTGGTAGAGATTATATTGAAACAGGAACTTATTTAGAAAGAATATTTCCTAATATTGGACTTCGATTTATTTCAATTAAAGAAAGATATGATAGTTTTACAATAGATACAACAAATGAAGCACTTATGATACCACTTCAAAATATGATAAATGCACTATATTCAAAGGATATATCACGCAAGGTATCATCAGCACTTAAAACACAAATGGAAGATGGCACAATGAAAAAGTATAATCCACCTTATGGATATATGTACAACGATGACAGAACGCAATTAGTTATTGATACTGAAACTGCACCATTCGTTGAAATGATGTTTAAATGGAAGTTAGAGGGTGTATCTATTGATAGAATATGTGAAAGACTTGATGAAATGAATGCACCATCACCAAGGTTTAGGAAATATCAAAATGGAGTAATTTCCACTACAAAAGATAAATGTAATTATCATATAAGTTGGGTAAAAAGCACCGTTGCTAGAATATTACAAAATCCGTGTTATGTTGGAGATTTAGTACATGGAAGAACTGAAAGTGCTATTTACAAAGGTGTAAAAAGTCATTATATCTATGATGAAGAACAATGGATAATTTATCCGAATACACATCAAGCAATAATTTCTCGTGATGAATTTGAACAAGTCAAAGCAATGATGAGCTTTACGTCATCTGAACGAAAAAGAAAGTTGCAGGAAAGTGAAAAAATGAGAGCAAAACTTATTGATTTATTTGAGGGTAAAATATTTTGTGCTGATTGTGGTAGAAGAATGTACTTTAATCGTCAAAAAGTCAATCGCAATAAGAATGAAGCAAAAATAGTTGGTGTACGAGGTAATTATAGATGTGCAAGTTATGTAGTTAGAACAGCCCCGAATTGTAAACCACGCAATATGCAACAAGTACACTTAGAAGAAAAAGTGTTATCAGCAATTCAAACACAGGTAAAGGTAGCACTTGATTATGAAAAACTGCTACTAAAACTTAAAGATAGCGAGTGCGAAAAAAGTATTCGTAACAAACAAAATGCTCTTATATCTAGTTTGAATTTAAAATTAAATGGTGTGCAAAAGAAACGCACAAGATTATATGAGGATTTTTCAGTGGGAATTTTAACCGAGGAAGAATATACTTTTGCTAAAGCGAGCTATGATGATGACTTTGCAAAATTGAATTTACAACTAGAAGAAGCAACTCAAAGGCGATTAAAATTTAATGATGCAATGTCCTCTAATAATAAATGGATAAAGCTGATGAAATCGGTCAGTCGTGCTAAGAAACTCACACAGGCTCTTGTAGATGAGAGTATTGAAAAGGTATTGGTACACGAGGTTGGATATATTGAACTGATTATGAAATATGCAGATGTTTATGCTTATACAATGGCTTGCACCAAAGAAATTGAAAATGAGGTGGCAGTATGAATATAGGACTTTATATAAGATTATCGCAAGCAGATGAAGAAATAGACAAAATAGAAAGTGACAGCATTACAAATCAAAGAATGTGCTTAAATAAGTATTTAGAACAAGATAAAGTGCTATCGAAGTACAATCGCTTAGAATTTTGTGACGATGGTTTTTCAGCAACAAATGGCAATCGACCAAATTTTATGAAAATGATGGATATGGTACAAGCAGGTGAAATTAAAACAATTATTGTGCGTGATTTTTCTCGTTTCTTTAGAGATTATATAGAAGCAGGAAACTACCTAGAGTGCGTTTTCCCGTTCTTAGAGGTAAGGTTTATATCTATCAACGATAACTATGATAGCGACGATTATAAAGGCACTACAGGTGGTTTAGAAATGGCGATGCGTAATATTATTTATGCGAGCTATAGTAAGGATTTATCGGTTAAGGTAAAAACAGCAATGCATCATATGATGAAACAAGGTAAATATGTAGGTAGCAGACCACCTTATGGATATGTTATGCACAAGCAAGAACAACATAAATTAGCCATTGATGAAACAGTTGCACCAATAGTTAAGAGGATATTTATGGAAGCCATAGATGGTAAGAAAATATCTGAAATTGCTTATGGATTAAATGAAGATAATATCCCCACTCGTTCACAAAAATACAGTGAGAACTATCCAAATGATAAAGGCTTTAACAATCAATTTAATGGACGTTCCTTTGTATCAAGATGGGACTATGCTAAAGTTCATGCTATACTAAAAAATCAAGTGTATATAGGAACATTGGTGAGTGGTAGAAAAACAAGAGCTACTATAGGTTCTGCTAAAATGATAAGGCAAGAACCAATAATTGTGGAAGATACGCACGAAGCCATCATTACAAAAGAAGAATTTGAAAAAGCAAATAGTATAATTATGAAGATAAATACAAGTGAAAAAGGTGAGCTAGAATATCCGTTAAAAATGCTTGTGAAGTGTGGAGATTGTAGACGAGCAATGAAAAGAAAGCCAAGAGAAGTGAAGAATACATATTTTGTTTGTAGTAATCGTGCAAAAGATGCTACTTCAAATTGTAAAACGAGAAAGGTTGATGAGAAGAAAATTGAACAACTAGCCTACAATGCTATCTTACAAGCAATTCAATTATTAAATACAAAACTAGATACCAAAGCAATTAAAGAATTTGATGTGCAGGATTATATCGCTAAATTAAGTGGTTTAGAAAGCCAAATTGAAAGCTTAAAACAATATAAAATAAGGCTGTATGAAAACTATATTGCAGGTGAAACCAACAAGGAAATTTTTCTAAAACAAAAAGCTGATACAGATAAAAAGATTACGGATATTGAATTAGAAAAAGAAAAACTTGAATTAGAAATGCAGGCACAAACAGAGGTGTCAAACACAAGAGATACAAACGATGCACAAAGTAAATATTTAATGTCAGCATTTTCTTCAAGCGATAAATTAACCTATGAAATGGCACAGGCATTTATCCATGCAATTTACGTTTATGATGAAGATAACATCGAGATTGAGTGGAAATTTAAAGATATATTTGTGGAGGGCGATAATATGTAGTGTGATTGTAAATTGGATTTAAGGTAATAAAAAATAAGTGATTACCCGTAAAAGTAACCACTTAAAAGTTATTATATTTTTTTAGTCCTTAGTTTACACATTCAGAACTTGTTAGGCTAAATATTTCGGATATTGATTTTGATAATAGAGAATGTATTGTTTTTGGTAAAGGTAGCAAAGAAAGGCTTGTATATTTTGATGCAAGAACAAAAATACACCTTGCAAATTATATAAATAGTCGTGATGATGATAATCCAGCATTATTTGTTTCATTGTTAAAGCCATATAATCGCCTTGAAATATCTGGGATAGAAATCAGATTAAGAGAACTTGGGAAAATGGTAGATATACCAAAAGTTCACCCACATAAATTCAGACGAACATTAGCGACAAGGGCAATTGATAAAGGTATGCCTATTGAACAAGTTCAAAAATTACTTGGACATGCACAAATTGATACAACAATGCGATATGCGATGGTGGATCAGAATAATGTAAAAACAAGCCATCGAAAATTCATTGGTTAAATTCAAATCCCGATTTATCGAGATGTTTGGGGATCCAGTTATGAATCCTATGGGGTGGGAGCAAAAAAGTTTGCTTGAAATAGGTAGTTGCAAAAATGGTTTGAATTTTAGTGCAAACGAAGAAGGAAAAACAATTAAATATTTAGGTGTTGGAGATTTTAAAGAGTTGACTATTATTAATGATATTAGCAAATTGAAAGAAATTGAATTAAAAGAATTGCCATCTGAAGAATACATTTTGAAAGATGGAGATATTGTGTTTGTTCGTTCTAATGGTAATAAGAATTTAGTAGGGAGATGTTTAGCTATATATCCAAATAATGAACCTACAACATTTAGTGGATTTTGTATTAGATTTAGAAAAAATACAGATAAAATTGAAATATCATATCTTCTACAAGTTTTGAAAACAAAGTCGATACGAAAAAAAATGGCAGGAAGAGGAGCAAATATACAAAATTTAAATCAACAGATTTTATCTAACTTGAGCATTACGCTCCCACCACTCGCTATCCAAACCCAATTCGCTGACTTTGTAGCACAAGTCGATAAATCAAAATTTTACCAACACGTTGAAAATTTTATTTCATATTTAAAATATCATAAGGAGATCAAGCCATGTCAAACTTCGATTTTTTATTAAAAGACTCACAATTTAATACATTTTCACAGGTTGCAGTTAACGCTGAAAAGTTAATCAATATTGACATTGAAAGCTCGGCTATTAACTGCCGTCGAGCTATGGAGTTTGCTATCAAATGGATGTACTCTGTTGATAGTAGCTTGGTTACGCCATATGACAATACACTGAATTCACTTATGTCAACTGAAGATTTTCGTGATATTACAGGCAATGATTTGCTAACAAGAATGCACCTTATACGCAAAATTGGGAATAATGCAGCGCATACATCTAAAAAAGTGAAGATAGAAGAAGTGAAACTATGCCTTGAAAACTTGTTTATTTTTATGGATTTTATTGCATATTGTTACGGTGATAGCGACTACATAGAAAACAAATATGATGTAAGTTTTCTTGAGCAAAAAACAAATGTACCTATAAAAGAAGATAGTGAAGATATAGACCTTAAAAAATTAATTGAAGAAAATAAATCCTTAAAAGAAGAGCTTACTCTAAGACGTGCTGAGCAAAGTAAGTCATATATTCCAAAACCACTTGATTTAACAGAATATCAAACAAGAAAAATATATATTGATAATACACTTCGTGATGCTAACTGGGTAGAGGGCAAAAATTGGCTTAATGAAGTGTACGTTAAAGGTATGCCTAATAACAAAGAAGAAGGTTATTGCGACTATGTTTTGTATGATGATAAGCACATACCTCTTGCAGTAGTAGAGGCAAAACGCACCTGTGTAGACGTTGTAAAAGGGCGACAACAGGCGAAATTATATGCTGATTGCTTGCAAAAAGAATATGGCAGAAGACCAGTAATTTTTTTGACAAATGGGTTTGATACAAAAATCATAGATGGTAAGTATCCAGAACGAAATTGTGCGAATATTTATTCAAAAAGAGATTTGGAAAAACTTTTTAATCTAAGGAGAATGAGGACTAGCCTTCAAAATATAAATGTAGATAAAAATATCGCAGGTAGATATTACCAAATTGGTGCAATTAAAGCAGTGTGTAATCATTTTGATGAGAAGAACAAAAGGAAATCTCTACTTGTTATGGCGACAGGAAGTGGTAAAACTAGAACTGTTATTGCGTTATGCGATGTGCTATTGCAACACGGTTGGGTGAAAAATATTCTGTTTTTAGCAGATAGAAATTCACTTGTGACACAGGCGAAAAGAAGCTTTGTCAATATGCTACCAAATTTGTCGGTTTCTAATTTATGCGAAGATAAAGCGGGATATAACGCAAATTGTATATTTTCTACTTATCAAACGATGATGAACGTTATAGATAATGCTGTTGATGATGAAGGGAAATTATTTACAAGTGGGCATTTTGATTTAATAATTTGCGATGAAGCGCATAGATCAATTTATAATAAATATCAAGATATTTTTACATACTTTGATGCATTTTTAGTTGGTTTAACAGCTACACCTAAAGACGAAATAGATAAAAATACATATAAGATTTTCGATAACGGAGATGGAAATCCAACTTACGGATACGAGTTGTCACAAGCTGTAAAAGATGGATATTTAGTTGATTTTTTATCTGTAGAAACAACATTGAAATTCCTAGAACAAGGAATAACCTATGCTGAATTGTCAGAAGATGAAAAAGAAGAATATGAAAAAACTTTTGAAGATGAAAATGGTGAGCTGCCAGAAAAGATAACATCATCAGCACTTAATAAGTGGATATTTAACGAAGATACGATTAAAAAAGTTTTGAATATTCTAATGACAGAGGGCTTGCAAATTGAATATGGCAAAAAAATAGGCAAGAGCATAATTTTTGCAAAAAATCATGACCATGCAGAAAAAATATATGAAGTGTTCAACAATGAGTACCCGCATTTAAACGGATATGCAAAAGTTATTGACAATTATATGACCTATGCACAATCTGCAATTGATGAATTTTCAGAATCTAATAAATTGCCACAAATTGCAATTTCTGTTGATATGCTAGATACAGGAATAGATGTTCCAGAGGTGCTAAACTTAGTTTTCTTTAAAAAAGTAATGAGTAAAGCTAAGTTTTGGCAAATGATAGGCAGGGGAACAAGACTTTGTGACGGTCTGTTAGACGGAGAGGACAAAAACAAATTTTATATTTTTGATTTTTGTGGTAATTTCGAGTTTTTTAGAATGAATAAAGGACGAGCTACAGCAAATATGTTGGCACTTCAAGGCGCAATATTAGATTTGAAAGCACAAATGGTATTTAAATTACAAGATATAGCATATCAAACAGACGAGCTAACTTTGTTTAGACAATCGCTTGTAGATGAAGTTTTAAATAAAGTTTTAGAACTTAATGTTGAAAATTTTTCTGTCAAACAGCATTTGCGTTTTGTGAAAAAATATGCCTTGAAAGATACCTACAATGCGTTGACGTATGAAGATACTTTGCTTATTAAACAACACATTGCTCCACTCGTAATTCCAGATAACGATGAGGCATCGGCTTTAAGGTTTGATGCTCTACTGTATGGCATAGAGCTTGCTTATATTATTGGCAAAACTTATGGCAAGGCTAGAAGTGATTTGTATAAAAAGGTTAGTGCGATTGCAAGCGTTTCCAATATACCGGAGATAAAAGCTCAATCGGTGCTAATCGAAAAAATTCTAAATACTGACTACATAGAAGATGCTGGAATAAACGAATTTGAGAATATACGTGTAAATTTGCGTTATTTAATGAAATATATTCCCAAAACAGCGATGAAGTATCAGACTAATTTTACAGATGATATTTTGTCTATAGAATGGAAAGAATCAGAACTCGAAAACGACGATTTGCAAAATTATCGCGCTAAGGCAGAGTATTATATTAAAAGTCATGAGAATAGTGATGTTATAGCAAAACTTAAAACCAATAAATCTCTTAATAAAGGTGATATTGAAGAGCTTGAAAAAATTCTTTGGAGTGAAATAGGAACAAAAGAAGATTACTCAGCAGAATACGGAGAAAAGCCGTTAGGGGAGTTTGTACGTGAAATAGTAGGGTTGGATATGAATAGCGCAAAAGAAGCCTTTGGAGAATATTTAGATAGTTCAAACCTTGATGCAAGGCAGATTTATTTTGTAAATCAAATTGTAGAATACATAGTGCAAAATGGTATAATGAAGGATTTATCAGTTCTTCAAGAATCACCATTTACTGATAAAGGTAGTATCGTAGAAGTATTCACCGATTTATCAGTGTGGCTGGGAATTAAAGGCGTGATTGATAATATAAATGCTAATGTAGCAGCATAAAAGCAGAATTCTCAAATAGTATATTTGCATAACACGAGTGAAAAACTATATTTTATAAAATGCGATATTAAGTAATTATAATAACTAAATGAAATAATTGTTTTGGCAGTAAAATAGAAATAATCAATATGTTGAGAAAACGAGGTTGAAATGGGAAGAAAAATATTCGTTTCATATAAATTTGTATGGGAGTGCAAATTCAACAGTCAGAGATTATATTACTGAATTTGAGAATTTACTAGATCCGACAGATAATATCTACAAAGGAGATAGTGCTGGTGAAGACTTAAGTAATTTGAGCTAAGAAATTATTTGGCAAAAATTGAAAGATAGAATATATGATAGTTCAATAACAATTTTATTTACTTCTCCTAACATGAAGAATGTGTATAAAGCTGAGAAAGAGCAATGGATACCATGGGAAGTGTCTTATTCATTAAAGGAAACTTCGAGAAAAGATAAAAATGGTAAATCAATTACAAGTAAAACTGAAAACGCTATAATTTTTGCACAAACAGACGGTGTACCACATAACACAATAACACCGATTGCTAGAATGGTTGACGGAAAATTCCAAATGGACTTGGTACTACGCAATAATATCACAACCGACGAACACCCAGACGGTTTGTATCATCCACACGCTGAACTTCATCACATCAAAAAAGAAAATATCGGCTTAATCGAGGTTATGGGGCTTGCTGTTTTGCCTGCACGTTTGAAAGATGAAATGGCGAAACTTGGCGAAATTTTGGTTGCAAACGGTGAAATATCAGGCGAAATTGAAAAACACACTGCTTGGGCTAATAAATTGCAAGAAAAATATATCTTTACAAATCAAAATGTAAATGATATCCTAGAAGAAGAAATCGGAAAAGTTTTTGAATGTGTATTAGAACACGCTGGTGTCTATAAATCAACAGAAAAAGGCAGAGCAGATTTTATGAAATTTATATATAGTATATAAGGAGAAAAAATTATGAAAACAATTATGGTTGCTGGAGGAGCTGGCTATATAGGAAGCCATATGGTGGCTTTATTACTTGAAAAAGGGTACGAAGTTGTAGTGGTGGACAATCTTTCAACAGGCCATAGAGATGCTGTAAAAGGTGCAACTTTATGCGAAGGTGATGTTCGTGACAGAGCATTTTTAGAACGTGTTTTTAAACAATACAAAATCGACGGAATTATAAACTTTGCAGCATTTTCACTAGTTGGAGAAAGTGTTACAAACCCACTTAAATACTACGGAAATAACGTTGCAGGAGCACAATCAATGTTAGAAGTTATGGTGCGTAATGGAATCGATAAAATCGTATTTTCATCAACTGCTGCCACTTACGGTGAACCTGAAAAACAACCTATCGAAGAAACTGATGCAACCGTTCCTACTAATCCATACGGTGAAACTAAACTTGCCATTGAAAAAATGCTAAAATGGTGCGACAAAGCTCACGATATCCGTCACGTTGTGCTAAGATATTTCAACGCTGCAGGCTCAAATACTGAGGTTGGAATTGGAGAAGACCACAACCCAGAAAGCCACTTAATTCCACTTGTTATGAAAACAGCATTAGGACAAAGAGCGTCTATCGGTATTTTCGGCGAAGATTATCCAACACTGGACGGCACTTGCGTTCGTGACTATATTCACGTTCGTGATTTAGCCGAAGCTCACCTTAAAGCATTGCTATACTTGGGTGATGGTGGTGCGAGTGATATTTTCAATTTAGGTAGTGGCGATGGATATTCTGTAAAAGAAATTATAGATTCTTCTCGCAAAATTACAGGACAGGAAATCAAAGCAGTTGTAGAACCACGTCGTGCTGGTGACCCATCAACGCTTATTGCATCAAATAAAAAAGCTAGAGAAATTCTAGGCTGGACACCTGTTCGTGGTCTTGATGAAATAATTTCTGATGCGTGGTCTTGGCACCAAAACAATCCTACAGGTTATGATGATAAATAAAATTTGAAACGATAAAGGTATTTAAAGTCACTGTAGGGCAAGGGTTATACTGGCTCTAGATTACCTTAAATCCCAGTAATAGAAAAAATAAAATGCTGAAATGTCAAGTTGAAATGACGCTTCAGCATTTTTTATTTGTAAAATCCAAGAAAAAAGGGGATATGTATGGTATAAGTCCACTTATGACTTGGTTATTTATCTGACAAATGCGTTTTTCTGTATTGTAAAGGCGAAATTCCTGTTATTTTCTTGAAAACTTTTGTAAAATAACTTTGATCCTCGAAACCTACAATATTTGCAACCTCTGACAGCTTAATTTCACTTTTTCGAAGTAATTTTTTGCTCTGTTCAACACGAACTTCGTTTATAAACGTTGTAAAAGACGTGTGCATTTCATCTTTGAAAATTTTACTAAAATAAGTAGGCGAGAGATAAACGGTCGCAGCAACGCTCTCTAGAGTTATTTTTTCCGTGTAATTATTGTGAATATATTGCACAGCCTTTGGAATTACGTTTAAATAAGAAAATACGTTGTCGATGAATTTGTTAGTAATTTTTGACAGCCATATGCAAAGCTCGTCCATCGTATCAAGTTTTGGAATAACTTGTATGTAGTTATGTGTTAGCATTAGGCATTTATTTTGGTCAGCGCCACTTTTTATTGCAGCTCGAGAGATTAAAATAAGCAACTCATACACCCTCGATTTTGCAATGAATTACATAAATGGCCAAGATACGGTGACATATTTCAGTATGCTGTTAATTAAGGAGTAAATTTATGGAAAATTTGACTATAATTCTCGATGGAAAGCCGATAAATTACAACAAGTCAGATGATTTATGGGAAACTATAGCGAAAAATTCTGATAACGTGGTTTTCAGTTGTGCTGGTACTGGAAAATGTGGAAAATGCAAGATTAAAATGCTAAATCACGTAGAAAAACCTACCGAAGATGAAAAAAACTTGCTAACTGCCGAGGAAATCGAGCAAAACATAAGACTTGCGTGCCTAATTGATGCAAAAGATGGTTTAAATCTTGAAACAATAAAAAAAGAGCAAGATAATCTTGAAATTGCGACAGGTAGCGATGATATTTCGGTGTCAAACGCACTTTTTGAGAATTTCGTCATAGCAATTGACATCGGAACTACAACGCTAGTTGCCTCATTATATAGTAAAGATGGGCAAATTTCAAAAGTATCGCGAAAAAATCCACAAGTAAAATATGGGACTGATGTTATTTCTCGTATAGAAATTCACCTAAAAGACCGTGAAATCTTGAAAAATCTCATCGCAAGTGCGTTAAATGAGATGATTTTGCAAGTTTGTGGTGAAATTTCCGTAAAAAATATCGACAGCGTAGTCATAACAGGGAATACGACAATGCTTTATATTTTGACAGGACGTGACGTGTCTTCGCTTGCAACTGCACCGTTTGAGGCTGAGTTTTTGTTTGACAATATGGTTACGGCGAAAATCGAAAATGGTGCGTTTAGAATAGATGTAATCGGTGATGTTAAACCTATTGGTATTTGTGGCAGTGGTTTAATTGACATTATGTCAGCTTTGTTAGAAGTTGAGGCTATAGACGAAACAGGAGCTTTAGACGAGGATATCTTGGAAGACCTAAATATGACACATTATGTCGATGACAAGCTTGCTGTGAAAATTACTGACGATGTGTATTTAACTGATGCTGATATACGTAAAATCCAACTCGCAAAAGGAGCAATTTCAGCCGGTGCGAAAACTATAATCGAGACAAACGGTATTGATATGGAAAGTATCGATAAAGTATATATCACTGGTGGTTTTGGTAGCTTTCTCGACATAAAATCAGCGTGTGATATCGGTCTTTTGCCAAAAAATTCGCTTGAAAAGTACAAAATCATCGGAAATGCAGCACTAGACGGTGCAGCACGTATTCTTTGCGATAAATCAAAAATTGGTTTTCCTTTTGAGAATATTTACACCACAGGTATTGATTTATCAACAAAACCAGAGTTTACGAGTAATTTTATGGAATGTATGATGTTTATGTAAATTTCCAACCAATGACAAAAAATATTTAATGCTTTCGGTAAACAAATTCATTAGAATAAATTTAACTTGTAATTTATTTTAAACTGATGTATAATGTAAATAATAACATATGCTGAGGTGATAAAATGAAATATCAAGAACTTGCGAAAATTTTAAAAGATGATATCAAAAATGGAGATTATGGGGCTAACGATAAACTTCCAACCGAGGACAATCTTATCGAAAATTTTGGCATTAGCAGATATTGCGTTCGACAAGCTATTAACATTTTAGTCGAGCAAGGTGATGTTTATCCTGTTCAAGGTAGTGGTATGTTTGTTAGACAAAGCAAGCGTGAAGGCTGTATGAATTTAGGGAGCACTCGTGGGCTAACTGCAGAATTTGAAGGAAGAAAAGTTCATACTAAAGTTATTAAAATCGAGATAAAGCAAGCTGATGAGAGTATTGCACAAAGAATGCATTGCAAGGTTGGAACATGGCTTTATTACATCGAACGTATTAGATTTGTCGATGATGAGCCACTTTCTGTTGAATGTACGCACTATAACAAGGAATTAATCCCATATATTGATGAAAAAATCGCAAGTGCTTCGCTTTTTGGATATATTAAAAATGACCTTGAATTAAGTCTTGGTTTTGCTGATAAAATACTTTTTTGTGACAAACTCGACTACATTACAGCTGGTTATTTAGGACTGAATGTCGGCGACCCAACCTTTGTTGTAGAGGACGATGCGTACTTGTCAAATGGCAAATTATTCAATGCATCACGCGTTTATTATAACTATAAGAAGACAAAATTTTTCGGCTCGAAATCTTTAGTTTGGGATAAATAGAAATTCGAAGCAAGTCAAAATGGCTTGCTTTTTTTATGTTTAAATATAAAAATATGTAACTTTTGCGCTGAGGTTTAGGTGAATTTGCATAAAAATCATTGAGTAAAATATAGCACATCTCCAAAAATAAATTTATTCGAATGAATTTATTGACATTTAAAATTTAAGTGCTATACTTAGGTTATAGAAATTCATTCGAATAAATTTGCAGAATAAAAAAGAGAAAGAGGTAATGATTATGAAAAAGTTCATAACAACAGTATTTAACGCATTTATTAAATTTGCAAGCACAAAATCTGTCACAGCAATTAAAGACGGTTTCGTAGCAATTATGCCAGCAACTCTTATCGGTTCGATATTTTTACTAGTAGCAAGCTTTCCGGTAAGTGGTTTTTCAGATTTTATGGTAAATATGTTTGGAGAAAACTGGATAATCGGTCTTAACCAAGTTTCAACTAATACTTTCGACATAGTATCTATCTTATCAGTAATTTCAATCGCATATAGTTATGCAAAAAATGAGGATAGAGACGGTCTTTCTTGTGGTATTTTAGCACTTATTTCTTATTTAATTATTACAGAATCTACTGTTTTATCAGGCACCGGCGAAATTGTTACAGGCGTTATACCTCGTGCATGGGTTGGTGGCAACGGACTTATCACTGCAATAATCATTGGTTTATGTTCAGCTAAAATATTTGTTTTCTGCTATGAAAAAAACCTTAGAATTAAAATGCCAGAAAGCGTTCCAGAAGGTGTAATGAATGCGTTTTCAGCACTTATTCCAGGATTTTTCATCTTACTATATTCAATGATAATCTACCAAGCATTTAAAATCATTACAGATGGCTCTTTTACAGAATTTATCTTCACAACAATTCAAATCCCTCTTCAAAATTTAAGTAGCACATGGCTAGGTTGTGTAATTATCGTAACGTTAATGTCAGTTCTTTTCTGGGCAGGCCTTCACGGACCAAACATCGTAATGGGCGTTATATCTCCTATTTTAGTAGCAAACCAAATAGCAAACCAAGCACTTATCGACGCTGGAACAAACACACTTGCAAATGGTAGTAAAATTTTGACTAGCCAACTGTTAGAGTGTTATACAAAATTTGGTGGTACGGGTATCACAATAGGTCTTGTAATAGCAGCTCTTATTGCAGCAAAATCAAAACAAATGAGAGAACTTTCAAAATTATCGTTAGTACCAGCAGTTTTTAATATAAACGAGCCAGTAATTTTCGGTTTACCAGTAGTTTACAACCCTGTTATGCTTGCTCCATTTATTTTAGTTCCACTTTCAGCATTTTTCATTACATATGGTGCAGCGCTCATCGGATTTTTACAACCTTTCGGCAATATTAACGTTCCTTGGACAACTCCAGCAATAATTTCAGGATTTATTTTAGGTGGTTGGCGTGGTGCTGTAGTGCAAATTATTGTATTGATAGCATCTGTTGTTATCTACTATCCATTTATGATGATACAAGACAAAATGTGCTTATCTCAAGAACAAGAATATGAAAAACAAAAATAGAATTTAAGGAGAAAAAATTATGAAACAAATAGTATTATGCTGTAACGCAGGAATGTCAACAAGTATGTTGGTTAGTAAAATGAAAAAAGCTGCTGAAGCTATAAATTTCGAGTGTGAAATCTTCGCTTGCCCAGTGGCTGACCTTAAAAGTAAAGCGAAAAACGCAGATGTTATCCTTTTAGGCCCTCAAATTCGCTTTGAACTTGCAAAAGTACAAAAAATATTCTCTGAAATTCCAGTAGAGGCAATCGCACCTACCGATTATGGTATGATGAAAGGCGACAAAGTGCTAGATACTGCAATCGCACTTATGGGAGTGTAAAATTATGGACGAACAAATGGAAATGATATGCTTTCAGATGATTACTTTTGCAGGCGAGGCGAAATCTTGTTATATGGAGGCTTTGCAAGCTGTTAAAGAAAAAGATTTTGATAAAGCAGATGGACTTATAGAAGACGCTGCGAAAAATTTTAGCGAAGTACATAAAGCTCACGCTGATTTAATTCAAAAAGAATGTGACGGACAAAAAGTTGAAATGTCACTACTTATGACCCACGTTGAAGACCAAATGATGTCGGTTGAAACTATAAAAATTATGGTATTTGAATTTTACGAATTATATAAAATGCTGTACAAAATTATGGAGGATAAATAATGAACCAAGCGAAAAATTTCTTGTGGGGTGGAGCAGTTGCAGCGCATCAACTAGAGGGTGCGTGGAATGTTGACGGCAAGGGTGTTAGCACAGCTGACGTTATGACTTCAGGAGATAAAGACCACCCAAGAAAAATCACTGATGGAGTGTTGGACGGTGAAAACTACCCAAACCACCGTGGCATTGATTTTTACCATACATATAAAGATGACATAAAATATTTCGCTGAAATGGGTTTCAAATGCTTTAGAACGTCGATTGCGTGGACGAGAATTTTCCCAAATGGTGAAGAAGAAATGCCAAATGAACAAGGTTTGAAGTTTTATGATGACCTTTTCGACGAGTTTTTGAAGTACGGAATTGAGCCTGTAGTTACACTTTCACACTTTGAAATTCCATATAATCTAGTCAAAAAATACGGTGGATTTAGAAGTAGACACGTAATGGACTGCTTTGTAAAATATGCCGAAGTGGTTATGAAACGCTACAAAGATAAAGTCAAATACTGGATGGCATTCAACGAAATTAACAATCAAATGCACAGAGCTCCAATTTTCGCATTTACAAATTCAGGACTGATTTTTAAAGAGGGTGACAACGAAGACCAACTGCTATATCAAGCAATTCACCACGAATTAGTGGCGAGTGCTAAGGTTGTGCAAATAGGTAAAGCGATTAATCCAGACTTTCAAATAGGGTGTATGATGGCTATAGTTCCAGTTTACGCGGCGACTTGCAACCCAGACGACGTTGTTCGTTGTCAAGAAGTTATGCGCGATAGATTTTTATTCGGTGACGTTTTCTGTCGAGGATATTACCCAAGTTACATCAAAAAATTCTGGGAACGCAATAATATAACAATAGAAATGCAACCTGAGGACGAAGAAATCCTTAAAAATGGCATCGTAGACTATATCGGCATTAGCTATTATATGTCAAGCACGGTTATGGCAGATACCTCAAAACCAGATGCACTAGATTCAGGTTTTTCTGGAGCTGTTCGCAATCAATATATAGCAATTTCAGATTGGGGCTGGCAAATTGACCCTGTTGGACTTAGATATAGCTTGAATTTCTTATATGAACGCTATCAAACACCGATTTTTATAGTAGAGAATGGTTTTGGTGCATACGATATAGCTGACGAAAACGGATATGTTGCAGATGATTATCGTATTGAATATCTAAACGCACATATTGAGCAAATGAAAAAAGCCATCGCCTATGATGGTGTCGATGTACTAGGTTACACTGTCTGGGGTTGTATCGACGTAATTTCATTTGGTACTGGCGAGATGAAAAAACGCTATGGAATGGTGTATGTAGACCAAGACGACGAGGGCAATGGTACATTAAAAAGAAGCAAGAAAAAATCATTTGATTGGTATCAAAATATAATAAAAAATAATCCTATTTTGGATTAATAAAGAACTCCTTACTAGACCCGAAAAACTAGTAAGGAGTTTGTTTTGCGAAAAAAAGGCACACACAACAACACTCACCTTAACCTTAAAATGAAATTTGAATGCACGCACTAGCAAATTAAAAATTTTTCAGAGAAAAATTATTTACGAAGCGGTAAATTTAGACTAGTTTTGATAAATCTTTTATAAAAAGCTTTCGTCTTTTGGATACTTTGACAAAGTATCAGTCACACGGCGAGCGACTGCCGAGAAAAAAGATAGCACAAGCAGTAAATGGTAAAAGAAGAAAATAAAAAGTTTATTTTCCTAATTCAAAAAAAGTGCGTCTATTTGAGCTTATAACAAGGAAAAATCCTGTACTTCTAGATGAAATACAGGATTTTTAATTATTTAGTCGATATAATCATAACGAACTGTAACTTGTGTACCGTCATTTAAGAAATCACCGATATCAGTAACACGGAAGAATGCTGCCATAGCACCGTTTGAACGATTCCAAACGTTGTGAGCAAATTCAAATACGTGACCTTCTTTTACAGCAGTTAGGTTTTGCCAGATAGGAGATGCTTCGTAAGTTGCGAAATCATCCCAGCTTTCAACGTTGATGAAAAGGTAGTCTGGGTCAAATTCTACAAGGTTTTCTAGAGCTAAAGTTTCGCCAGCAGGGAAACCTTCTGGTAAGCTAAAACCGTAGTGATCAAATACGTGTGGGTGGTTTAAATCAGAGCTTGATTGAACGCCTTTAGTTGAAATTTGAGTAACAATAGCAGTTTTGCCTTCCATAGAACCGTTAAGTTCTAGGTAGCTATCTACTAATGCATCGTAATCTGCAATGTTTTGTTCTGCAACTTCAGTTTGACCAACGATTTCAGCTAGTGCTAAGTGGATTTGTTTCCAGTCTTTGTAGCCGTTTTCGTCGTAGCTAAGAGTACTTGGTAAGAAATAAGTTGGAGCAATTGCATTTAATTTGTCAGCGTATTCAATGTTTGATTCGCTTGTAATGATGTAATCTAGGTTTAGAGATAAAAGTTGTTCTAAATCGATACCGTCATCTGAGGCGTTGATTGCTTCGATGCCATCAAATACAGAACGGTCTGGGTAAAATCTACCGTAACCATCTGTGTAAGATACGATTGATGCGTTTGATGCATCTTCTGCTGGTGCTGATGTGATAGGAGAGGCAACAGGTGCTGCATCTAACATAAATAAGTGGTCTAAGTAACCCCAGTCTAGGATAGCGTAACGGCCACCTTCGGCTGGTAATTCTTGTTCACCGTTTGCCATTGTTATAGTTCCAGCGCTTGTGCTTTCAGTTTCAGTTGATGGTGACGTTGCTTTGTCAACTGACGTTGTATCACTTGAACAGCCAGTAAGTACAGATAAACTTAAAATACCTGCAAGTATCATTGTTGAAATTCTTTTCATTTTTTTCTCCTTATGAAAATTGTTTTTTATAGTAGGGGCGAATTGTGTTCGTCCGTTACATCTTTGTTATTATTGTGCGTAAACTACCTCCGTCTAAGAGGAATCTTGCTAATAATCTACCTATCTTGTGTGTAAAGTAAATATAAAAGATATGGTGCGCCTAAAATTGCAATTGTTACACCAACTGGTACATATAATGCACTATTAATGTCATTAACTAAGATTTTAGCGATAATATCAGCAAACATTACTAGTCCGGCACCGAAACACATTGAAATGGGTAAGAAAAACTTGAAGTTTGAACCTACCAAGCGTTTTGCGATATGAGGAGCAATAAGACCTACAAATCCAATTGTACCTGCAACGTAAACTGCTGCAGATGTTAGTAAAATCGTAATGCAAAGCATAACCATACGCTCTTTTTTTAGATTTATACCAAGACCAATCGCCATTTCGTCGCTTAAATTTAAAATATTCAAGCAAAATGTTTTATAAAAAATATAAATTAGGCACGGAATAGCGATTAAAGCGCCCATTCCGATGGTTTTCCACGTTGCATACGTTAAATTACCAGCTTGAGCTAGTGTTTGCATTAAATACGCATCGGTGCTAAGTCGCATTGTGATAATAAGCGATATCGAACCTATGCAAGAGTTTACAGCGATACCATTTAGGATTAGCTTATTTGGTGATAATTGATGCCTTAAAGCAAGCCCGTAAACTAGCGCAAAGACTAAAAATCCACCAGTTACTGCTGCAAGTGGGTAAGGCATTATCATCGGCAGTCCTTGGTCATACAGATAAATTACAAGTAAAATACCTAAGCTTGAACCAGAACTTACACCGAGCATACTAGGTGTTGCAAGTGGATTTCGTGTCACACCTTGCATAATAGCACCAGAGGCCGCAAGACAAGAACCGACAAACATTGCAACTATCGTACGTGGGATACGTAAATCCCAAATGATAAATTGCTCTGCTGACGTACCTTGACCGACAAGTGTAGCTAAAATTCTGCCGATATTAAGTGGAGTAAAGCCGATGTTTATCGACCAAATTAAACCCAAAAATAGTAGTACTAAAAGTATAGGTAGAAGTATTTTTGTGCGTTTGTGATTTGATAAATGTTTCATTAAAATACTCCTTTCGCTTTTCTTGAATTAATAAGATAAAGGAAAACTGGAATACCTATGATAGATGTCACAAATCCTATTGGTGTTTCTGCTGGCATATTTATTAGCCTACTAATTACGTCAGAAATCATCAGTAACATACTGCCAAAAACAAGCGATAAGGGAATGACTTTGCGATAATCTTCGCCGACACCCATTTTTACGATGTTTGGAATAATAAGACCGACAAAACCGATATTACCAACAACCGTTACAGTTGACGATGCAATAAGAACTACAGCAATTACGCCTAGAGTTTTCGTAGCTTTAACGTTTTGTCCTAAGCTTACAGCTGTTTCATCGCCCATTCCAAGAACGGTTAAACGTCCTGAAATGAAAATCGCAATGATAACGCCGATAAGTCCCATAGACAGCACCGCGATACCAACCCAACGAATACCAAGCAGACCAGAATTATTCCAAAGAAAAATACCAGCGCCTTGTTGGTCGTAAAACCAAAGTGTAATAGCAGTTGAAAACGCACCAAATAACGTTCCAAGAGCCGACCCTGCAAGTAGTAATTTAACTCCAGATTCGCTACCCTTAATACGAGATGACAGCGTGAAAATTATAATTGTAGAAATCGCAGCACCGATAACCGAAAAAGCTATATTTGTCACATAAGTGTTAGTGCCTAAATTCATAGCAAACGCAATAGTTAACCCTAAATTTGCACCAGAACTTACGCCGACAACGTCTGGACTTGCTAAATAATTTCGTGTAATACCTTGCATAACAGCACCACCGACAGCTAAAAATCCACCGACCATAAGTCCACCTAAGATACGTGGGATTTTAATTGTGCGATTTACATAATGAATCATATTTTCAGGGTCATATGCAAATATTGAGTCGAAAACCTCGCCGAGTGTTGATGCAGGTGAAAGATAAATCAAAGTAGTACCAGCGCAAATTGCGAAAATCGTTAGATATACCACAAGGAAAATGTAAAAAATCTTTCTTTGTTTTTTTATCTTCGCGAGTGCTTTTTCGCTGAGCTGAGCTTGTCTTTGTTGTAATATTTCAGTTGTATTCACTATTTTGCCTCCTTGTCTAGCAATTCATAAGAAATACAAACAGGAGTATTTGTTTTTGGCAAATGCACAATTTCAGCATCGATATTAAAAACTTTTCTTAAATTATCGTTAGTCATAACGTCGATAGGTGAGCCTTGAGTTATAATAGAGCCATCACGTAACATAACAAGTTCATCAGAAAATCTACTAGCTTGGTTTATATCGTGCAGTACCATAACAACGGTAATGCCTTTTTGCTCGTTTAATTGCTGTACTAATTGCAAAACTTCAAGCTGATATGCCATATCAAGATAGGTTGTCGGTTCGTCAAGCAAAATAACGTCGGTTTGTTGAGCTAGTACCATTGCTATCCAAACTCTTTGACGTTGACCACCAGAAAGTGCTTGAATATTACGCTCACGAAACTCGATTAAATCGGTCTGTTCTAACGCCCAATCAACGATTTTGTGGTCTTCTTCAGTTAAACCGTTTCGTTTTTGTTTGTGTGGAAAACGACCATATTCTACAATTTCCTCAACAGATAAACCGTTTGGAGCTTTTGGCGATTGAGGTAACATACCTAAAATTTTTGCGATTTCTTTTGTATTAGTCTTATGGATATTCAAGTCTTGCAAAAAGATTTCGCCTGATTTAAGCTTTAAAATTCGACCAATAGCCTTTAGTAAAGTTGATTTACCACAACCGTTTTCGCCGATAATCGTAGTGATTTTACCTTTTTTTATGTTTAGAGATAAATCTTCGATTATAATATTGCTTTCATAGCCAACTTTTGCGTGATTTATAGTAATTATGTCCATTTTATTCACCTTTTTTGAATGATAAGGCAACAAGACCTTCGTTTTGCTTAAAGAAAGCGTTGTTTGTAGCGACTAATTTATCGAAAATCTCGTCTTTTCTGTCATCAACAATATCAATTACAGTTTCAAAGTGGTTATCTCTGCCATCGTAAATTTTGCAAATTCCACCGTTTTTGATGTGGTCCATTTTGAAAGAATCAGCTTTCGCTAAACAATAATATACGCCATCTTCAATGATTACGCTGAAAATTACGTTTCTGTCAAGATAAGTCATAAGTACTTGACGGCTATTTTCAAAGCGTTCACGTCCGTTTGGTGCAAATTTTGCGAAAGTAGGGTGCAAATCATCGCCTATGTCATAAACTTCTGCGTGACTTAGAGAGATAATCCCTTTTTCGATATGTAGTTTTAAAAACTTCGCTTTATGAGATTTCATTTTTGAAATCATAGGATTAGTTTCAGCTAACTCGTCTATAATTTTTTCATCACCTGTCATTAAAGCACAGCTAAAGTCTGCGTAGAATTTTTTAGCACCTTTGCCAAATCCTTCTTGTACAAATGCTGAAAACTTACTTCCATCGCCTAAAAATTTCGCAAGTTTAGACATAGGTGGAACTACGGCTAAATGTTCACCGTTAATATAAAAATAATCTATGCTGTCGATGATAGGTAATTCATCGCCTGTAGAAATTGCTACATTTATAACTTTCTTATCGCTTAAAAATTCAATAATCGCACCTCTTGCCTCTGTAATAGGTAGTCGGTTTTTGAAGGAATCGTGTTGTTTCATAATAATCTCCTTTTATATTTATGTTAGCAAATGCTAACGCATACTAAGTTAGTACATATTAACACAAAGTTTTTAGTTTGTCAACGGTTTTTACAAAAAAAGATAGAAGAAAAAATTTCCTCTATCTTGTCTTTCAACGTGTATTTAATCGGCTTTTTCACGTTTTTTATTAAGTTTTCCTAACAATTCATCGAATTTTGCAAGGTCATCTTCGGTGAAGTTTTCAAATAAACTTTCAGAATGTATTTTAGTTCTTTCATCTAAAATCTTTGCTGTTTGTTCGCCTTTTTCGGTTAGTTCAATAATATTTTCGTTATAAACTTCTCCACGATGACGTAAAATTAGCTCTTTTTCCTCGAGTTTTTTGATAACATCAGACACGCCTTGAGCTGTGATATTCATACGTTTTGCAAGCGTTCTTTGATTTAAATTTTTTTCTTCAAGCAAAACCATAAGCGTGTTTTTTGCAGATGGTGGAAGACGAATTTCATCTGTTTTTTCATCTCTACATTCGTGATTCTTGCACTCTTCATCATTGTGTTTTCGGCGATGTTTACGTTTTCCATCTGGCTTCGAGTCTTGCATAACGCCTAAGAATTTTATAAGTAATTGCTTTTTATCCATAACATTCTCCTCTATTCTAACTTGGCAGTGCCTGTGTATAAATCAAAATATTTACCTTTTTTCGCTAAAAGTTCGTCGTGCGTGCCACTTTCGATGATTTTTCCTAAATCTAATACTATTATTTTGTCAGAATTTCGAACAGTTGACAATCTATGTGCAATAACAAAAGTAGTGCGATCGCTCATAAGTCGGTCTAGAGCTTGCTCAATATGACGCTCGGTTCTGGTATCTACCGAACTCGTAGCCTCATCTAGTACCAAAATCGGAGCTTTAGAAATAGCTGCTCTTGCGATATTAATCAGCTGACGTTGACCTCCGCTTAGGTTTGCACCATCACCAGTTAAAATCGTATTATAACCATGCTCTAAACGTCTGATGAAAATATCAGCATTCGACGTTTTGCACGCCTCAATAACTTCCTCGTCTGTCGCATCAAGACGTCCATAGCGAACATTTTCCATAATTGTTCCAGTGAAAAGGTGGGTATCTTGCAGAACCATAGCGATATTATTTCGCAAATGTTCCTTATTCATATCCATAATATCCACGCCGTCAATGGCGATTTTACCGTGGTGAATGTCATAAAAACGGTTAAGCAGATTGGTGATAGTAGTTTTTCCTGCACCAGTTGAGCCTACAAAGGCGATTTTTTGCGATTTTTCAGCTGTTAATGATACATTTTTTAGTACATCAACGTGTGGAATGTAAGCAAAATCTACATTTTCAAATGTTACTTCGCCAAAAATTTCAGGTTTAAGTTCACCAGTTTCGCGTTCGGTTGGGTGATCCATAACGTCAAAAACTCGCTCTGCACCAGCAAGTGCTGAGAAAATTGAGTTAACTTGCATAAATACTTCGTTTATTGGACGTGAAAAGCTTTTTGAATAGTTTAAAAATATGATAAATCCACCGACGTCAAATCTACCCATCGCACACAAAACACCACCTATACACGCTGTGATAATATACGAAAATTGAGCAATTGAACCCATAACAGGCCCCATTATACCACTTAAAAACTGTGCATTGAAAGATTTATCGCGATAATCAGAGTTTAGCGACTTAAATTCGTCGATAGTTTCTTCTTCGTGATTAAAAACTTTGATAACCTTTTGACCGTTAATATGCTCCTCAATATATCCGTTTAATTTACCGATACTAGCTTGCTGACTTTTATAAAACACCATCGATCTTTTTGATATAATTTTAGTGATTTTCGAGAAAATAGGCGTAATTGAGAACGTAATAATCGCTAAAAACCAGTTTGTATATATCATAATTGCGATGGTTGCTGTGATAGTGAAAACGCTAGTAACTAAGCTTACAGCAGTGCTTGAAAGCATTTGATTTATTATGTCAACATCGTTTGTAAAACGGCTCATAAGGTCGCCATTTTTGTTTCTGTCAAAAAATCTAATCGGAAGTTTTTGCATAGCAAGAAATAAATCTTCACGAAGTTTTGCAAGTGAATTTTGCGCCACTTCTAACATAAGTCTTGATTGCAGATAGTTCCCCAAACCAGATGCCATATAAATCATCGCCATAATAAACAGTGAGTGTGCTAGCGTTTGCGTGCCAGCATTTTCCATAAGTCCGTTTATAATAGGACGCACCATATATGATGCTAAAACTGAAAGTCCACTGCTAATAACAGCAAAAATCAATGCGCAAATCATATGAAATTTATGTTTGCCGAGATAATTTATCAGTCTTTTAATCGTATCTTTGCTGTTTTTAGGCTTAACTTTTTCTTGAAATCTGCCTCTACCAGGACCACCAGGTCCACCTTTTCCACCCATTCCCATAGGAGGTGTAACTCTTGAGAAATCTCTTTTTTCGCTCATATTTAAACCTCCACTGTTTCGTAAGTTGTGCTTGAACATTCGCCGTTATCCATTTGAGAATCGTAAATTTCACGATAAACACTAGAAGTTTCAAGCAGATTTTCGTGCGTTCCAAAAGCTGAAATTTTGCCTTCGTCCATAACAATTATGTTGTCGCAATTTACAACAGACGAAATTCTTTGCGCGATGATAATTTTTGTCATTTCATTTAAATCGTGTGTTAAATGGTGAGAAATTTTTCTCTCTGTTTCGGTATCAACTGCACTTGTTGAGTCATCTAAAATTAAAATTTTAGTGTTTTTTGCAAGCGCACGAGCGATACAAAGTCGCTGTTTTTGTCCACCAGATAAATTCAGACCACCTTGATGTAAATCGGTGTCATAACCATATTCCATTTTGTCGATAAACTCGCTTGCGGCTGCAAAATTTGAAACCTCAGCTAATTGTTCATCTGTAGCTTTTTTATTGCCCCAAAGGAGATTATCTTTAATACTACCAGAGAATAAAATGTTGTTTTGAAGCACAACAGCAACTCCGTCACGTAGATTTTTAAGAGAATAATCTTTGACATTCGTTCCATCAACCAAAACTTCGCCAGAATTTACATCATACAGCCTTGAAATTAGATGAACAAAGCTAGTCTTACCACAACCAGTCGAGCCGACTATTCCGACAGTTTGTCCAGATTTTATCTCAATATTTATGTCGCTCAAAACGTCATCTTGTGAATTTTGGAAATATTTAAAATGAACATTTCGGAAAGTTATATCACCAGATTGCACTTTTTTGTTAGGTTCTGATGAATCTAAATCAGAAACGTCGATTTCCTCTTCTAAAACTGCTAAAATACGATTTTTACTAACGATTGACCTAGAACTTTGAAGGAAAACTTGTGCAATCATACGAACTGACATTAAAATTTGCGTTAAATACGTGATAAATGCACTAATATCGCCGATTTGAAATTCGCCAGTACCAAGAAGTTTACTGCCAAACCATAAAATTGCAATGGTAGCTAAATTCACTGTAAGCGTCATAATAGGCATTTGAATAATACTAACTTTATACGCTGATAAACCAGTGTTTTTTAAATTATCATTAACTTTTTTGAATTTTTTTTGTTCAAATTTCTCTCTTGTAAAAGCTTTTATAACACGAATGTTAATAAGTCCTTCTTGAATAGAAATATTAAGTGCGTCGATTTTATCTTGTAATTTCGCAAAACGAGGGTAGGAAATCATCAAAACGATGTATACGATAAGAGCTAAAATGGGTGTTAGTACTAAGAAAATCGTTGACATCGTGGGGCTTATTGAATATGCCATAATTATCGCGCCGAAAAGTATCCCAGGAGCACGAAAGACCATTCTGAGTGACATTACAACGATTTGACCGATTTGAGTAATATCGTTTGTGAGCCTTGTTATAAGTGAGCCGGTGCTGAATTTGTCGATATTATTAAACGAGAAATTTTGTATTTTTATAAAAACGTCTTCTCGCAAATCGTGGCAGAAATTCACTGATGCTTTTGTAGCAGCATAAGCAGAACCAACGCCTCCAAAAACGGCTAATATTGCAAACAATAACATTTTTAAGCTAGTTTGCAAAATAGTATGTACTTCTGCACCAGCGCTGCTAAGATTGATAATTTCAGCTGAAAGTGATGGTATTTTCACATCGCAAAAAACTTCGATTAGCATAAGAATCGGTGCTAGAATGAAATACAATAGATAGGGTTTTACGTATTTTAGGTATAGTTTCATTTACTCTCCTTTTAGTATAAATAAGTTTATAGTGTATAAAGTTCTTTGTACTGATGATATCACAGTATGCTCTCAGTGTCAAGTTGTTTATACTGATTTGTTGATAATAAAAATAAATTAAAGAAGTATTTTGTAGAGTTGTAGGGGCGACCATTGGTCGCCCGTCATACCGATACGTGCGTTTTTAATTGAATTGATGCGAATTTATTGCACGGCACGGGCGAACACAGTTCGCCCCTACAGGGTGCGTTGTTTTTTAAATAGTGCTAGCTCCCTCCATCAAAATCAAAGATTTTGCCACCTCCCTCGGAGAGGGAGGCTTTTTTCTTTGGCTCCCTGACGAGGGAGCTGTCACCGAAGTGACTGAGGGAGCTTGCACCGTATTTATTACACGGCACGGGCGACCAATGATCGCCCCTACAGGGTGCATTATTTTTCACGTATAAATAAATTTATACCACCATACCAAACGTGCGTGGCACGAATAACGTAAGTTCCGGCACCGAAATAGGCAACTACGTGGTCGAGAAAATTTACCGATATCACTGCATAAGCGATAGCGAGTTGGAGTACGAGTGGTTAGGCGAACGGATGCCGGATTGCGTACACACAGTAAAAACA
>JAWXUP010000125.1:0-5168 GCA_044426345.1 Clostridia bacterium
CTGGTTTCTAAGAAATCAGTAACTATCTTATGGCAGAGTATTTATCACCAGGTGTATACGTTGAGGAATTTGAATCAGGTTCTAAGCCTATGGAAGGCGTTAGCACAAGCACAGCAGGATTTATCGGTCTTGCAGAAAAAGGTCCTGCAGCAGGTATTCCAGAACTTGTGACCAATATTTCAGATTTTAGACGCATATACGGAGGATATTTATCAGAAAATGAATTTGGTGAATATCGTTATCTAGCTTACGCAGTAGAACATTTCTTCTTAAACGGAGGCTCTCGCGCATTTATTTCAAGGGTTGCTCCAGAAGATGCAAAATGTTCAGAAGGATTAGTTCCATCTGAAGATGCAGCAAAACTTTCAATAGCAGCTAAAAATCCAGGTGTTTGGGGCGATAATATTCGCATCACATTCACTCCATCTAGCAAAGCAAAAACTCAAATTTTTGAAGTTCTTGAAACTAATGAAGGTACAAAATACGTTGTAAAAAGTGCTGCAGGATTTAATGCAGGCGATATCGTTTCTTTTAATGACGGTGAAACTATCGTGTACAATAAAGTTCTAAAAGCACGCGATAATATCATTAGTTTTGCGGAAGAATTTGCAGGGGAAGTTACTGACAAAGGTTTAATTCCAACTAAATTTATCCAAACTGAAGAATTTGCAATGGAAGTGCGTTACGAAGATATCAATGAAGTTTATGACAACGTAAGCTTTAATATTGAAGCTTCTAACTTTATTGCTAACAAAACAGCAAAATCTGATGTTATCGCAGCAAACTACGTTGGCGATTATAGTGAAATCATAACTCCTTTTAAAGCAATAGCTGGCGAAGAATCAGTTCTTTCAGTTACTCTTAAAGGTGGTAGCAACGGCGATATTTCAGGTATCACAGCTGCTGACTTTATCGGTAAAGATGCTGGTGCTGGTCAAAGAACAGGTATCCAATCTTTCCTTGATAACGACCTAGTTTCACTTCTTGCAATGCCTGGTATAGTTGATCCTAATGCTCAACTTATGCTTGTTGCTCACTGTGAAAGTTTAGGTAGTAGATTTGCAGTTTTAGATGTTCCAAAAGACGAGAAAAAAGTTGCAGATGTTATCAATCATAGAAACTTATTCGACAGCAACTATGCGGCTTTATATCACCCATGGCTTACAATTTTCGATCCACTTAGCAAGAAAAACATATCTATTCCACCATCAGGTTCTGTTCTTGGTATCTATGCAAGAAGTGACAATACTCGTGGTGTTCATAAAGCACCAGCTAACGAAGTTGTTCGTGGTTGCGTAGGTTTAGAATGTAATTTCAATAAAGGTGAACAAGATATTTTAAATCCAAAAGGCGTAAACCTTATTCGTTCATTCGCTGGACAAGGTATCAGAGTTTGGGGCGCTAGAACTGTTACAAGTAATGCTAGCTGGAAATATATTAACGTTCGTCGTTTATTTATTTTCATTGAAGAAACAATCAAAGCTAACACTAGCTGGGCTGTTTTTGAACCAAATGATGAAGTTTTATGGGTTAGAGTTCAACGTACTATCAGCGTATTTTTAACAAATATGTGGAGAAACGGTTCGCTTGCTGGTTCATCTCCAGAAGAAGCTTTCTTTGTAAATATCGGTCGTGACACTATGAGTCAAGATGATATAGACAACGGACGTTTAATCTGTGTAATCGGTGTTGCACCAGTAAAACCAGCGGAATTTGTAGTATTTAGAATTTCTCAAAAAACTGCTGATTCAGAATAATTGAAGGGAGAATTTAGATTATGGCTTACCCACATGCAAGATTTAGATACAAAGTAGAAATCGACGGCTTAGAAGCTGGTGGTTTTTCAGAAGTAACAGGTTTTGATGCATCAATCGACGTTATCGAATACAGAGAAGGCGATATGACAGCTGAAACACCTATGAAAATTCCAGGTCTTAAAAAATACGGAAATATCACATTAAAACAAGGCTTAACAGATTCAACTGTGCTTTATGATTGGATTACAACAGGTATTAATGGTGAAATTGAAAGAAAAACTCTTACAATCACTTTACTTAACGAAACTCAATCACCAGCTGCGTCTTGGCAAATTATTAACGCTTGGCCTACAAAATATACTGCACCAGATTTTAGTGCAACAGCATCAGAAATCGCAATTGAAACACTTGAAATCGCTCACGAAGGAATGACAAGAGTTTCTTAATTTCAAATGAATAGTAGGGGTTAGTAGCTTTATTTTCGCAAATTTTGTCAGAAAATTTAGCTATAGCCCCTATAAAAGCTTATAAAAGGAGAACAATATGTCTTTTCAAACAGAATTTAATTTTATTTTACCAAAAGGATATCTGGATAAAGAGGGCAATTTGCACAAAGAAGGTACTATGCGTTTGGCTAATGCATCAGACGAAATTCTACCGTTAAAAGATCCACGTGTGCAACAAAATCCAGCGTATTTAACCATAATTTTACTTGCTCGTGTTGTAACGAAACTTGGTTCTATGCCAGCAGTAGATACAAGGGTTATAGAAAATTTATTCACAATGGATTTGGCATATCTTCAAGATTTATACCAAAGAATAAACAGTATGGATATTCCTATGTATCACGATATCTGTCCACATTGTAAGAAAGAAGTGTCGATTCCGGTAAATTTTATGGAAGCCGGTCTATAAAATTGTATCCGGCAGACAAAATTTACGAAGAAATTGCATTTATCGCATATTATGCTCACTGGGGTAGAAATGAACTTATGGATATGAGTCATTTAGAGCGAGTTCGTTGGTGCAATGAAATTTCAGCTATTAACAGAAAATTGTCTGACGAGCCAGAAAATATATTTAAAATTTAGAAAAGAGAGATAAGATGGATTTATTGAGACGTGAATATTTGAAAAATAATAAATTCCTCTTTTTTGCCAATAATTTCAGTTTTAGCTTTGCAAAAGTATCTAATATTAGCCAAAGCATAGAATATGAGAGCATAATTGAGGGCGGATACAATGAAAGTCCACATTTTCTGCCAAAACAGAGAACAAAAGCTGATACAATAACTCTTGAAAGTGGAATTAGGCGAGATTTAACAGGAGTGGTTACATCATTCTTAACATCAGACTATTTGACAGGATTAGATGTAGGAAATGCGATAAATATAGGAATAATTATAGTAATGAACGGACTTCTTCCATCAAAAGCATATACTTTTGACATTGGGGTAGTTAGCAAAGTCGAAATCGGAGAACTTAGTGCAAATTCGGGAGAGATTTTAATAAAAAAATTGGAAATAACGCATAGTGGTCTAAAAGAGGTGCAATATGAGGGATTGGAGACTTACAAGTTTTAAGGGCATAAAAGTTTATAATAAATCACTAATAAACTCACGTCTTACTAGCTTTGAGTATGAAAGTCCTGACGTTTTTTACAAAAAAGAGTTAGAAAATGCGCAAATCGAACAAATCTTGAATATTTTCAACCAAATGATAGAGCTGAAAAATCAAAATGAAACTAACTTTTCGTTTTATACCAGCCAAATAGAATACTATCTCTTAACAATGTCTCACCAGGCATCATTAACCGCATTATATGAAGAAGTTTTAAAATCTATAAACCAGCAAAATTTCAACAAACAAAGCGAAAATTATGTTACTTTAGTAGATAAAATCGAAAATTATAGACAACAAATATTTCAATCAACAAAAAACAGTATTAATACTAGTAAAAACAACCAAAATATAACCAATAAAGCAGATTTTAACATTAATATTGTTAAAAATAGCTTTTTGAATCGTTTTAATTCTCTCGATGATAGTAGTAAGAGTGAGTTTTTAGCACAATATGATTTAAACTTAAATGAAATTCATATGTTAAAAAACACTTCGAAAGATGAGTGGATTAAATTTGTGAAGAAAATATCGGGAAATACACACAATTTTCAGCAAAAAAATGATTTTGTCCAAGGAGAAAATATATATTTTGATGAAAAGTTAAATAGAAAAAGCGAAAATAAAATAGAAAACAACAGTACGAAAAAGTACGAAAATATACTAAATTTCATAGAAAATCAAAATTTAAATACCTGGGAAATTTTGAAAAATGAGTATGTTGATTTTAAACAAAAGCAAGATAAGTTTGAAAGTAATATTGAAAAAATAAACAATTTCACCCAAAATTCGAATTTTGAAAACATACAAGAAGTAAATCAGGCTATTATTGATATAAGAACAAACTTTATTAGTTCGATTGATGTTTCTAAAATCAACTTAGAACAAAAGGATACCCTTGAAAAGTTTGAAAAAACAATTAATAATGCTGAAATATTACTTTTATCGAAAGAAATTATTGAAAATATTAGTAATTCAAATAATAGTATTTATGAAAATTCGCAAGTTGGATACGAATATGAAGAGAAAGAACTCAACATAAGGAACATTTCGAATTTTATATCTGATTCAAGTGCCTTTTATAATCAAATAAATCAACAAAAAGTTTATGAGTTGGCTAATAAAATATTATTTTTACGCGAAAGTAATATGAAGAATAGCGAGCTAAAATCTATAGACAACACAACAAACGAATTATATTTATTTGCTGAAAAAATTCTTGAAAATTACGAAACTTCAGTTATTGATAGTGGAGTTAATTCGGCAAAATATGAATTTGTAGAGAGTAAAATTTTTACCAGTGGTATTTATGAATTAGCCGAAAAAGTTATAGAAAACCGTAGTAATTTCAATTATGAACGAGAAAACAGTTTATATAGTTATGAAAACAAAACTAATGAGTTACCAACAATAGAGTTGTACGAATTAGCAGAAAAAGTTCTTGAGACCCGAGAACAAACTTATTTTGATGCTGAAAAAATTTCGGAAAGTTATAATTTTATCGAAAGAGAAAAACTTACTAATGAGTTGTATGAATTAGCTGAAAAAGTTGTAGAAAATAGCAATAATGTGAATTATGAACGAGAAAACAACTTGTATAGTTATGAAAACAAAACTAATGAAGTCGCAACAACAGAGTTGTACGAATTAGCCGAAAAAGTTCTTGAAACTAGAGAACAAACTTATTTTGATGCTGAAAAAAATTCGGAAAGTTATAATTTTATCGAAAGAGAAAAACTTACTAACGAGCTGTATGAATTAGCTGAAAAAGTTGTAGAAAACCGTAGTAATG
>JAWXUP010000126.1:0-5109 GCA_044426345.1 Clostridia bacterium
GAAGATATTAAAATGACATAAAATTAGTTAACCCGTCTCAGGAAATTGAGGCGGGCTTTTGTTTGGTGTTCAAGTTGAACACTTTGTTTTTGTCAAGGTGTGCTTGGGGTTACCTTGACAAACGTCTAAATTTTAGATGAGTGATGTGTTTTTTGTCTATCAAGGTTGTAGTTTGGGTGAGACTTTTGATAATGAGCATAAAAAATAGGCTGTGATACGTTTTGTTGTATCACAGCCTTTTAAATTTCTTAAAATTAAGCTTTGCCGTTGCAACCCAAAACGTTTACGATTTTGTGTTTAACAACTTCTTTTAGTTCAGCACGAGCTGGAGATAAATATTGACGTGGGTCAAATTGGTCTGGGTGATCTGCAAAGTGTTTTCTGATACCAGCAGTCAAACCAAGACGTAAATCTGAGTCAATATTGATTTTACAAACAGCAGAACGAGCAGCTTGACGTAACATTTCTTCTGGAATACCGATAGCATCGTCCATTTTACCGCCGTATTGATTAATCATATCAACGTGGTGTTTTGTAACTGAAGATGCACCATGAAGAACGATAGGGAAGTTAGGAAGTCTTTTTGATACTTCGTCTAGTATATCAAAGCGAAGTTCAGGTTTTTGGCCTGGTTTGAATTTGAAAGCACCGTGTGAAGTACCGATAGCGATAGCTAGAGAGTCAACACCAGTTTTTGTAACGAATTCTTCAACTTGTGCAGGGTCTGTGTAGCTGTGTTCAGCAACATTTACGTCGTCTTCGATACCAGCAAGTTGGCCTAATTCACCTTCAACAGTAACACCGTGAGCGTGAGCATATTCAACAACTTTTTTAGTTAAAGCGATATTATCTTCGAAAGAGTGGTGTGAACCATCGATCATAACAGAAGAAAATCCACCGTCAATACAAGATTTACAAATTTCGAAATCTGCACCGTGGTCTAGGTGTAGAGCGATTGGAAGATCTGTGTCTATGATAGCAGCCTCTACTAATTTAGTAAGGTAGATATGTTTTGCATATTTTCTTGCACCTGCAGATACTTGAAGGATAACTGGAGCGTTTTCTTCTTTTGCAGCCTCTGTGATTGCTTGCACGATTTCCATGTTGTTTACGTTGAAAGCACCGATTGCGTAACCTCCGTCGTAAGCTTTTTGGAACATTTCTTTAGTTGAAACTAATGGCATAATAATTCTCCTTTAAAATTAAATTTATTAAGTATTTCAGTCCTTATAATGTTATAATATCATCTTTTTAAGAAAAAAGCAAGTGCAAAATGGATATTTTTTTAACAAAGTAGCAACATTCGTCTATTTGCATAATATAATGTATAAAAGGAGGCAAAAATATGTATGCTTGGAAGAAAATTTTAATGTTTTTGATTTATTTTGGACTTATTTTAGGAATTATCGTAGGGTTAGCTTTTCCAGTTTGGTTGATTGGTTGGATACTTTTTATTGGACTTATGTGCTGTGTTTTTTCGCATTTATTTTATTAAAATAACATACGAATTGTATTTTTATACTTTATTAAAATTACTTACAAAACGAAAGTAACCATCGGAAAATTGACAAATCTGATGGTTATTTGTGCATATTTGAGGGTAGGACTTTGACTTCTGTTTTATCTTTTGAAATTTTAATATCCTCTGTTAATGAAGCTACTTCGATAATATTTTTACCAAAACGGTCACGAATATCCTGCATTGCAATTTCTAACTTATCCTTTTTTTCTAAACTTTTATTCTGCAAAAATAAGTCTAACTGCACATTTTCAGGTTCTTTTTGTAAGTTTGTTGTCCTTACTGAAACTGCACGAACATAATTTTGCCAGCTGTAGTGACTTGTGAATAAATTGTAAGCCGAGTCTGTAATTTCATTAAAACTTTGCGAAGTTTTTTCGAGTGATACTTGCCACTGTACAGTGCGTAATTTATTATCTTTTATAGACAAACCAACGGTCTTTGCAAACAAACCTTGTCGGCGTAGCCTTTTTGAGACATCTTGTGATAATTTAAGTATAACACGATAAACCTCATAGTTATTTTCTAAATCTTTGGTGCAAGTTATACCATTGCTGACGCTTTTTTGCTCATCACTCTCAATATATTCACGAACTCTGGAAAAATCGCGACCATTTGCATAGTTCCACATTTGTGTACCATTTTTCCCTAAAGCTCGATTAATAAACTCACCGTCAGTTAAAGCCAAATCTCCGATTGTTTTGATATTATACGAAAGTAGCTTATTGTATGTCGATTTTCCTATGCCGATAAGTTCATTTGCATTCAAATGCCAAATTTTTTCGCGAAAATCCTCTCGATTTATTATAGTAACTGCATCTGGTTTTTTCATATCAGAGCCAAGTTTTGCGAAAATCTTATTAAATGACACTCCGACAGATATTGTTAAACCCAATTCATTCTTAATATCATTGCGTATTTTATTTGCAATTTCTTCGCCATTTCCGAATAATTTTTGGCTTAAAGTAACGTCTAACCAACACTCATCAAGACCGAAAGGTTCAACCATATCGGTGTAACGATAGTAGATTTCTTGAGCTTTTTTAGAATACTTTGCATATTCATCAAAACGTGGAGGAACTACGATTAAATTAGGGCATTTTTTCTTTGCTTGCCAAACAACATCGCCAGTTTGAATACCAGTTTCCTTCGCTACTTGGCTTTTAGCAAGCACAATACCATGCCTGTCTTCAACACTACCACAAACTGCAATAGGCATACCAAAAAGCTCCGGATTTATTGCTATTTCGACCGATGCATAGAAATTATTCATATCGCAGTGTAGTATAATTCGTTCCAATTTATCACCTTTTTTATATAGATTGCAATTTTGAGGGTTTACTCATCCTTAATTTTACTCCAGTAAAGTTTAGATGCATTTTCGACTTTATTTTCGCCAAATTCATAGTAAATACGATTGTTAATTTCACTAGGTAAATAATCTTGACTTACATAATGATTTTTATAATCGTGAGGAAATTTATATCCAACACTATGTCCGAGTTTTTTACTACCAGCATAGTGTCCGTCCTTCAAGTGCGCAGGAATATCACCAACATTTCCACTGTCTATATCAGCAAGTGCTATGTTAATTGCATTATTCGCTGAATTAGATTTCGGTGCAGTGGCAAGTAAAATCACAGCCTCGGCAAGAGGTATTTTTGCCTCTGGAAAGCCAACCATAAGCGCTGTATCAACACAAGCTTTCGTAATGGCTATCGCTTGGGGATAGGCGAGACCGATGTCCTCAGCAGAAATTACAAGCAATCTTCGACAGATAGATTTCAGGTCACCGGCTTTGATTAAACGTGCTAAATAATGGATAGCAGCATCTGGGTCTGAACCACGAATTGATTTCTGAAAAGCGGATAAAGTATTATAATGCTCATCACCGTTTTTGTCATAACGCATACCAGAATTGCCAGTAAGCGACAGGACGTCAGTAAAATCAATTTCATACTTATCACCATTAATTTTCGAGCTGTTAATTAAAGCCTCGCAAGTATTTATTGCACGTCTTACGTCGCCCATTGATGAATTTGAGATATAAGATATGTCTTTTTCAGTCGCATTGGTATCTTTTAGAGCTTTTTTTACAGCTTTTGCGATTTCATCGCTCGAAACAGGTTGAAATTCATAGATTACACTACGACTTAAAATCGCGTTATAGACATAAAAATAAGGATTTTCTGTAGTTGAGGCAATTAGCGTAATTTTACCATTTTCTATAAATTCGAGGAGAGATTGTTGCTGTTTTTTATTAAAATATTGAATTTCATCTAAATATAGTAATACCCCATCTGGCGCTAAAAATGTATCGAGTTGGTCAATAATTTCCTTAATATCTGAAATTGAGGCGGTTGTTGCGTTCAAATGAGCGAATTTTCGCTTAGTTTTTCGTGCAATTATACGTGCAACGGTAGTTTTACCGACTCCTGATGGACCATAGAAAATCATATTGGTGATGTTTCCACGCTCAATTACACGGCGTAAGATACCGTTTTCACCTAAGATATGTGTTTGACCGACCACATCATTGAGTTCCTGTGGACGTAAAATATCAGCCAGTGGCTTGTACATAAAATTCACCTCGTTTTATATATTTTTGCATTAGTTTACAAACTGTCGTTAAACAAAAAAACAGACGAGCAGATAGCTCGCCTATTTTGCATTGAAAATTAGTTGTAAAGAGGGTATTTATCGCAAAGTTTTTGAACTTCAGCACGGATTGCATCTGCAGAATTTTCAAAATCAGTTGCAGTTAAGTAGATACATTTTGCGATAACTTCCATATCTTCTTCTTTGTAGCCACGAGATGTGATAGCTGGAGTACCAACACGGATACCAGATGTTACAAATGGGCTTTGAGGGTCGTTTGGAATAGCATTTTTGTTAGCTGTAATGCGAACTTCGTCAAGACGATTTTGCATTTCTTTACCAGTAACGCCTAATTTTCTAAGGTCGATTAAGATAAGATGATTGTCAGAACCACCAGAAACCATATCGATTCCGTATTTGTCAAAACCAGCAGCAAGAGCTTTTGAGTTTTTGATAATTTGTTCTTGGTATGTTTTGAATTCAGGTTTTAAAGCCTCGCCAAAACATACAGCTTTAGCAGCGATAACGTGCATTAATGGGCCACCTTGAGAGCCAGGGAAGATAGCTTTATCAATTTTTGGAGCAAGTTCTTTTGAACATAAAATCAAACCACCACGAGGTCCACGTAAAGTTTTGTGCGTTGTAGTTGTTACAACATCAGCGTAAGGAATTGGACTTGGGTGTAAACCTGCTGCAACTAAACCTGCGATATGAGCCATATCAACCATAAACATAGCGCCAACTTCTTTTGCAATTTCAGAGAATTTTGCAAAGTCAATTTCACGAGCGTAAGCAGAAGCACCAGCTACGATTAATTTTGGTTTGTGAATTTTAGCAAGTTCTAAAACTGCATCATAGTCAATTCTTTCGTCTGCATTTAGTTCGTAAGGCACGAAATTATAAAGCAAACCAGAAGCATTAACAGGGCTACCGTGAGTTAAGTGACCACCGTTTGCAAGGCTCATACCTAACACAGTGTCACCTACGCTAAG
>JAWXUP010000127.1:0-4829 GCA_044426345.1 Clostridia bacterium
TACTAATTTTTGTAGGGGCAAACTGTGTTCGTCCGTGCTACGCTAAAAAACCATCAATAAATTAAAAATATCGCACCTGTAGGGTATGGCGTCCTCGACATACCGTGATACGCAAAAACCAGCACGATGAAAAAACATTGCAACCGTAGGGGCAAACTGTGTTCGTCCGTCAAATTGCGTGCGACGATTTAGTATTTTTGCTAATTTCATTGTGCGACACGGTACGTCGAGGGCGTCGTCTCCTACAGTTGCTATAACTTCAGGTTATATATATCTATAAAAAACCGATAGTTGTTAGTAGGAGCTAACTTGTGGTATGATAACTTTGGCAAAAAAATACTTCCACATATATAAAGGAGCAAAAATGAAAAGAATTATTTCAGCAATGCTGATTTCTACAATGGCAATCAGTATGCTTGCAGGTTGTTCGAGCGATGAAACAACAACTAGCACAACAACTTCTACGTCTACAGAGATGAAAACAGATTTAACTTTCGTAAATTATCGTGATATTCGTGACCTAAACCCACATTTATATGCTGGTGAAATGTACGCACAAAATATTTTATACGATGGTCTTATAGATATGACCGAAGACGGATTTTCTGGTGCTTTAGCAGAGTCTTGGGAAATTTCTGAAGATGGTTTAACTTATACATTCAAAATCCGTGAAGGTGTAACGTTCTCAGATGGTTATGTTTGTGATGCTTATGCTATTCAAACTAACTTCGAAGCGATCATTGAAAACAGCGAACGTCACGTTTGGCTTACAATGATGACGTTACTTGAAGGTACAGAGGCGATTGACGAAACAACTTTCGTTATACATATGTCTGAACCTTACTATCCAATGCTTACAGAACTTTCAATGATTCGTCCGTTTGCTATGATTTCGCCTGATTCTATGATTGATGGTTCAACTAAAGACGGAGTGGAAAGCTATATCGGCACAGGTCCTTACATTTTAGACGAGTTCGTAACAGATGAATACGCAATTTTTGTTGCAAATGAAAACTACTGGGGCGAAGTTCCAGAGGTTAAAACTATCACTGTAAAAGTTATTCCGGATAACCAAACAAGACTTTTAGCACTTGAAAAAGGCGAAATCGACCTTATTTTCGGTAAAAATATGATTGATGCTGATGCTATTGAAATCTACACTGAAAAAGACGGTTTCGAAGTAGTTCTTTCAGAGCCAACGTCTACAAGACAACTAGTTTTCAATACTCAACACGATATTTTAGGCGATGTTAATGTTCGCTATGCGTTATCATATGCTACAAATAAGCAAGCTATTTCTGACGGTATTTTCTACGGTACAGAGGCAGTAGCTGAAACTTTATACGCAACATCTGTTCCATACTGTGATGTAGAACTTGAGCCATTCGCATATGATTTTGAAAAAGCTGAAAGCACTTTAGCTGACGCTGGTTGGGTTAAAGGTTCTGATGGAATTTTAGCAAAAGATGGCACAAAATTAGAATTTGAACTACTTTATAACATTGATAGCGTTACAGAAAAGACAATTTGTGAATATTTACAAGCTGAATACTTAAAATTAGGCGTTAAAATGAATATTCATGGTGAAGAAGAGCAATCTTACAGAGATAGTATGAAAGCTGGTGCTTTCGATATGGTTGTAAACATTTCTTGGGGAACTCCATATGACCCACAATCTTCGTTATCAGCAATGACAGGTCCTGTTTATGGTGACTACGCAGCGCAACTTGGGTTAGCTGACAAAGCTGAAATCGACCAAGCGATAGGCGAAATTATGACATCGGTTGACGAGGTAGAACGTCAAGAATTATTCGATTTTGTACTAACTCGCTTACACGAAGATGCAGTATATCTTCCATTAACTTACGAGTGCAATAAAGCGATTTATACATCGGATTTAGCTGGTGTAACTTTCACGCAATCACAATACGAAATTCCATTTAATACAATGTTTTTCAACTAATAAAAGAAATTCGAGAGGTGGAAACACCTCTCGTTTATTAGGTTATAGGGTAATTATTATGCTCCTTTAGTCATTGCGATGACAGCTCCCTCTTCGAGGGAGGTGGCAAAATTTTTAATTTTGACGGAGGGAGCTTTGCACAAAATTTTTCTTACATTAGGAGATTTATGATAAAAGAAAACAAAATAACCGAAGGAATTATATGGAAAGAGGTAATTTTTCTGTTCATTCCTATCGTAATTAGCGCATTTTTTCAACATTTTTATACTTTCGTCGATGGAATGATAGTAGGGCAGTATTTAGGTGCAAAGTGCGATAAATGGCTTTGGAATGGTCGGAGTTGCTGCGTGGTCGGCGTATGTTAAAATTGACAGCATTGTCGATGTTTTCGTGTCAGCACTTGGCTCGACGGTTATAACTTTTGTTGGACAAAACTTTGGTGCGAACAAAAAAGACAGAGTGAAAAAATCGGTTAAACAAATTATAATTTTAAGCTATATCATAACTATTACACTTATGAGCGTATTTGTTTTATCGAGATTTTTCTTGCTAGGATTATTTACAGATGACAGCGAAGTTATTACGATTGGCGCAAACTTATTTTTCGTGATAATGCCGATGTACTTGCTAGGTATCCCACAAACGATGTGTATTCAAGCACTTCGAGGACTGGGAAAATCGCTTGTTCCTATGATTTTGACGCTCGTTGGAGTTATCGGAATACGCGTTCTTTGGGTAGTAGTAATTTTTCCATTAAACCCTACAATTTACTTTTTAGGTGCGTGTTATCCGATTAGTGCTTGCATTATGTCGGTAATATTTATGTGGTATTATAGGTATGTAGCAAAGCAAATGCTTTAAACTCAGTAATTTTGGATGTTTTTATATATTTTACATAAATTGCTAGACATTTGTATCTATATTATGGTATGATATAATAAATATAGTGAAAAAACTGTATTTATCTTTTTACTTTAAGGAGGATTTTAAAATGGAGTATATAACTCTTAGCAATGATGTGAAAATACCTATCGTAGGCCTTGGTGTATATAGAGCTGAAAATGGTGATGAAGCGATTAACTCAATAAAATATGCGCTAGAAGCTGGCTATAGACATATAGATACTGCTCAACGTTATTTTAATGAAGAAAGCGTTGGGAATGCAATTAAAGATAGTGGAGTGCCTCGTGAAGAGATTTTTATAACAACTAAAGTAGGTAATCCTACTGTTCGTGCTAGAGAAACTACGGCATCAGTAGAAGAAAGTCTTGAAAAAATGGGCTTAGATTACTTAGATTTACTTCTAATTCACTGGCCTGTTGATGGTATGAAAGAGGCTTGGTTAGAAATGGAAAAACTTTACAAAGACGGTAAAGTTCGTGCGATTGGCGTATCAAATTTCCATCAAAATCACCTAGATGACCTTGCAACTGTTGCAACAATCAAACCAATGGTAAACCAAATTGAGTCTAATCCACAGTTTAATAATGATGCGTTAATTAAAGCGTGCAAAGAACAAGGAATAGCAATGGAAGCTTATACTCCACTTGGAGGCCTTGGCGATTCTATGAGAACTAGCGAAACACTTAAAAAAATTGGTGAAAAATATGGAAAATCACCAGTTCAAGTTATAATTCGTTGGGATATTCAAAGAAAAGTTATAGTTTTACCAAAATCTGTTACTAAACAAAGAATTATTGACAATATCGATGTCTTTGATTTTGAGCTTACTTCTGAGGAAATGGCAGTAATTAATGCTATGAATAAAGATATTAGATCAGGTTCTGACCCAGATAATTTCAATTTTTAGAATAGGGAAGTATCATATGGGTGCGACCGACCACCTTGATTTCCATAGACACACTAAATTATGAAACAAATAAAAAAAGGCTTTCGCTGACTATGAAAATCAGTGAAAGCCTTTTTATACCCAAAAATATTAAATGTTAAAGTGTAAAGGTTAAAAAGAATTTGAAGGGTTGAAAGTAAGGATGAGGGAGAGAGGAGAAATTTAAATTTTTGGGTAGGAAAAGGTTAAATATTTGGGTCTATTTTTTGAAATCTCAACACGGTTCTATGTGAATTATTTGCGTTTGTGCAAGTGAAAAGTGAGAGATCCCATTCGCCATCTAATAAATTAGAAACTTCATCGCCAGCTATAGTTTCTATTAAAATAACTTCATAATTGTGGAAATTTCCATTAGCATCTAAAATATAAGCTGTATCGCCTAAAGATAAATTTTTTAAATATGCAAAATGAGATTTGTAATTATGTCCTGCGATGATTAAGTTTTCGTTTTCTATAGTACCAGAAAAGACACAAGGTGTTTTTTTAAGTAAATCATAATTCCAAGTGCTAGTAACAGGTAACGTAATATTTAAAGAGGGTATACATAACACTCCGATATATTCTTGGTTATCTATTTCTATGATTGAAGTTTCTAGCGAAGTTTCCAGTGAAGTTTCATTTTCATAGATAATAGACGATGTAACAGTCGGTATGATAGAGGTAGAGCAAACTATGTTTTCGGTGAAATTAATAACTATTTCATCGCTAAAAGATTTTGCTTGTTCTTCTTCAATTTGAATGTTGATAGTAATAAAGAGAACACACGCAATGCATAATATACCTAAAAACATAAGAAATAGAAAGAATTCTTTACTTTTCATTATGATCACCTCTTTTCAAGATGATGAACGTACCGAGAATACCAATTGTGAAAAGTGTAATTCCTAGAAAAATAAGTGGTCTTGCTATCCAATAAAGAGTACCTGTTCTAGGTATTTCTGGTTCGTCTGGAACGTCTGGAACGTCTGGAACGTCTGGAATTTCTGGAACGTCTGGAACGTCTGGAATTTCTGGAAC
>JAWXUP010000029.1:0-28617 GCA_044426345.1 Clostridia bacterium
TGTTCGTCCGTGTCGTATAAAAACATATTTCTATATCAAAAACAACGCACCAGTGTAGGGTGGGGGCTTGCTCCCACCGTCATATTGCGTGCGATAATTTAATATTTTGTGTAAATTTTATTGCGTGCCACTACGGTATGCAATATTTTTTTTGCATTAAATTATTTCATTGTATTGTAGGGCTGAACAGTATTCGCTCGTGACGTATAAAAACATTTTCACAATTTAAATTTTAAACGGACGTATTGGTTTTGACGGCAGGAGCAAGCCCCTGCCCTACAATTTGTATGGTGGTTTTTTATTTTATGAAAATAATGCCTATAATCTTATCTATAAGCATAAAAAAACAAGGTTATCGCTTGTAATATTCTGCAAAATGTGGTATGATATTTACAAAATGAATTTAGGAGTTTTTATAATGAACAGACTTGCAGACTTGATTTTTTCAGATTTGACTTTGACAAAAGATGAAATTTTAAATAAATACCAGAAAAGGGAAATTGCAGAGGGTGCTAAAATTACTCGTATTGCGCCTAGTCCAACAGGATTTATGCATTTAGGAAACCTTTACGGCGCTATTATAGACGAACGTTTGGCACACCAGTCAAATGGTATTTTTTACCTTAGAATAGAGGATACTGATAAAAAACGTGAGGTTGCAAATGGTGTTGAAACTATTATAAAAGCGTTTGCAAAATTCGGTCTTTCTTTTGATGAAGGTGCTACTTTAGGCGAAGATAATGGTAATTATGGACCATATCGTCAACGTCAAAGAGAAGATATTTATAAAGTTTTTGCAAAAGAATTGTTAGAAAAAGGACTTGCATATCCTTGTTTTTGCACAGAAGAAGAATTAGCTGAAATGAGAGAAAATCAACAGGCTAATAAAGAAAACTTCGGTTATTACGGAAAATATGCAAAATATAGCACTTTATCAGAAGATGAAGCTATCGCTAAAATAGAAGCTGGTGAAAGTTATGTTTTACGTCTTCGTTCAAGCGGGAGTATTGAAAATAAAGTGAAATTCGAAGACCTTGTTAAAGGTAAAATGGACGTCACTCAAAATGATCAGCACGTGGTTATCCTAAAAGCTGACGGTATTCCAACTTATCACTTTGCTCACGTTGTTGATGACTATTTAATGGGCACAACTCACGTAGTTAGAGGCGAAGAATGGCTTGCAACTTTACCAATTCACATAGAATTATTCGATGTTTTAGGTTTTAAACGCCCAAAATATATGCACACAGCTCACCTTATGAAAGTTGATGAAGAAACTGGAAATAAACGCAAACTTTCAAAAAGAAAAGACCCAGAACTTGCTCTTGATTTCTATCACGAACAAGGATTCCCAATAGTTTCAGTTAAAGAATATCTTATGACATTACTTAATTCAAACTTTGAAGATTGGCGTCGTGCAAATGCAGATGCTCCGATGGAAGATTTTGAATTTACTACTAAAAAAATGCCAAGCTCTGGCGCGTTATTTGATATGACAAAACTTCGTGACGTTTCAAAAACTGTAATTTCTAAAATGACAGCCGATGAAGTTTACGATGCAGTTGCTACTTGGGCAGAAAATTATGACCAAAAATTCTATGAAGTTTTCACTCGTGATGCAGATTTCTCAAAAGCAATCTTAGCAATCGGACGTGGTGGTAAAAAACCTCGTAAAGATATTGCTATTTGGTCTGAAACTCAAGGCTATATGGGCTTTATGTTTGATGAATTATTTGCTCCAGATTATACTTTAGCTGAAAATTTACAAGCTGATGCAAAAGCAGTTTTAGAAGAATATATCAATGTTTATGATGATGCAGACGAACAAAATGTTTGGTTTGACAAAATCAAAGAAGTTGCACCAAAATTCGGTTATGCAGCTGATACTAAAGCTTACAAAGCAAACCCAGATGATTTCAAAGGTCATTCTGGTGATATTTCAATGATTATTCGTGTAGCTGTTACTGGTTCTCAAAATTCACCAGATATGTATTCTGTACTTAAAATTTTAGGTAAAGATGCTGTTGTGAATAGAATTAAAATAGCTATAGATAAAATGTAGATTTTTATTTTGCATAGTAATTGTGAGGGTGACTTGTGGTCGTCCATGAAAAACAATAAAATATTCCCATATAAAATTAACACACTGTAAACTCCCTCAGTCACTGCGGTGACAGCTCCCTCGACAGGGAGCCAAAGGAAAAGCCTCCCTCTTCGAGGGAGGTGGCAAAATTTTAATTTTGTCGGAGGGAGTTTGCATATAATAAAACATTTCAACCAACAAACAAACGATATAAAACAAAAAGAGGTAAAAAATGGAAATTTCTTCAAATTTTATACATGAAATTATAGATGAAGACCTTAAAACAGGTCGCGAAACATCAATTTGTACTCGTTTTCCACCAGAACCTAATGGATATTTACACATAGGCTCTGCAAAAGCGATTTTTATAAACTGGTCTACTGCTAAAAAATATGGTGGTAAATTTAATCTTCGTTTCGATGATACTAACCCTGTTAAGGAAGAAGTTGAGTTCGTTGAGTCTATCACGGAAGATTTAGAGTGGTTAATCGGTGAAAAACCAAGTGGTGGTATTTATTTTGGTTCGGATTATTTCGAAAAATGCTACCAATATGCAGTTCAATTAATCAAAGACGGAAAAGCTTTCGTTTGTGATTTATCGCAAGATGAAATGCGTGAATACCGTGGAACTCTTACAACTCCAGGCAAAGATAGCCCTTACAAATCACGTTCGGTTGAAGAAAACTTAAAACTTTTCGAAAAAATGAAAAACGGTGAATTTGAAGAGGGAACTTGCGCATTGCGTGCGAAAATCGATATGACTTCGTCTAACACAAATATGCGTGACCCTGTAATTTATCGCATTTTAAAAGTACATCACCATAGACAAGGTGACAAATGGTGCATTTATCCTATGTATGATTTTGCACACACAATTCAAGATGCACTTGAAGGCGTAACGCACTCACTTTGCTCTATAGAATTCGTAAATCATAGACCACTTTATGACTGGGTTCGTGAAAATCTTGATTTACCAGCACATCCACATCAATACGAGTTTGCAAGAATGAACGTAACTCACACGGTAATGAGTAAACGTTATTTGCGTCAACTTGTAGAAGAAGGTTATGTTGATGGTTGGGACGACCCTCGTATGCCAACATTATCAGGACTTCGTAAACGTGGATATACACCGACTGCGATTATGGATTTCGTAAAACGTTCGGGCGTTGCACGTTCTGTTGGTACTGCTGACGTTCGTTTGCTTGAACATTGCGTAAGAGAAGAGCTAAACGAAACTTGCGTTCGTCGTGTGGCAGTGCTTGACCCTATAAAAGTTACGATTTCGAACTATCCAGACGATTTAAACGAGACTTTTTCACTTCAAAATAACCCACAAGACCCAGAGGCTGGACGTAGAGATGTACCGTTTTCAAAAGAAATTTACATTGATAGAGAAGATTTCGCTGAAGTTCCACCTCCAAAATACCAACGTTTAAAAACTGATAACGAAGTTCGTCTTATGGGTTCATACATCATAAAACTTGATGAAATGATTAAAGATGCTGATGGTAACTTGATTGAACTTGTGTGTACAGCTGATTTGGAAACTCGTAATAATATGCCAGCTGACGGTAGAAAAGTTAAAGGTACTATTCATTGGGTATCTGCAAAAGAATGTGTAGATGCAGAAGTTTATGTTTATGACCACTTATTTACAGCTGAAAATATTGGTTATTTACCAGAAGGCGAAAATTATCTTGATTATATCAACAAAGATTCGCTAAAAATTCTTAATGCAAAATTAGAACCAGCAACAAAAGAAGATGCCGATGGAACAAGAATGCAATTTGTTCGTATGGGATATTTTGTTAAGGATAATGACGGTAGATATAATAAAATCGTGTCACTTAAAGATACATTTGCTAAAAATTTAAAATAATATATGCGAAAACGCACCGAATTTTAAAATTCGGTGCGTTTCTTTATTTTGCTATGCATAAACATATAAAAAATCTTGATAAAAGCTAAAAAATTATTTAGCTAAGTATTCTCTGATAGCACTAACTATAACTTCGTGGTCATCAGTGTCAGCAAGCCCAGAAACTGCGATACAACCAACAACGCCAGTGTTTTTTATGATAATTGGGAAACCACCACCACAAACAGCGTATTGATCTGGTGCTAAATAACGGCTGATAGCATCAAATTTACCATCACGTTTAAGTTGTAAGCCAAATCTCATTGAACTCATTTGTTGTAGCATAACTGAATTTTTTTTGCGATTTATCCAGTGCGCGTTATATCCTGTAGCAGAATTTGCACTAAAGCTAAAAAGTGTACGTCCTGCAAGTGAGATATCGGTTAAAATATCTAGATTTTCTGCTTTTGCACGTTTGACAATGATATTACCGATTTCCCAAGCAGTGTCATCGTTGAAAAAGTCAAATTGAAGTTCTTCCTCTTGTGCTTTATAATATGCGATTTGTTCTAAAATTTCCATAAATATACCCTCCATTTTTTGTTAATTTAATAGTAACTTGTTTTTTATTTTTTGTCAATAGGGTATGATGTTATGGCTAAAGAAGAACACTGATTTTATATATAGCATCTAAAAATCGTACAATAAATACGAATATATACCGGATTTTGATATTAACACTTGGTTTTCACTTAAAATTTGCGTTGGTGTGTAACTTTTTGGAATTTGAAGTTTTAATTTTAGCATACCATTTTTATCAAAAATTTCTAGTAGATATTGATTGTGTAGTAAACTGCAAACTGAAAAATTATTTTGTGTGAAAAAAATTGAAATGGGCATTTTAGTATTAAATTTTTTCACCAAAACAGTGTCGCTGTGCTTATTTATCAAAAAAATGCTGTCTGCAGTTGCATAAAATATTTTATTTTCGCAAAAACAAATACTGCGCACGTAGTTTTGTAGCAAAATAAAATCGACTTCGTTTAGTTCATAATCAAGCTTGAAAATTTTGTGTGGAGAACTGTCGCTTATGGCATAAAAACAGTTGTCAATATTATCAAAACATAGCTGGTTATATTCTCTGAAAGTTTGAGTTTTGCTTAAAATATGCATATTTTTGTCCAATTTATATATGAAAAAGTTAGTGCTAGCATAAAAGTTTGTGCCATCAAAAGCAATACCTTTATAACTATTCAAGCTTTCGTTTTTTATATATGTTATATTCATTTCTATCACTCCATTCATAATATTATATGTGTAAATCTTTTTGTGGTAACTAAAATTTAGCAAGCACATATATTGATAAAGAGGAGGAGAAATTATGGTTCAATTACAAACGTATTTAAAGCGCCTGAAAAATCCTACCGTAGTTTTGAGTATAGTTTCAGAAATTATACTTGTACTTACAATGCTAAATATTAATGTAGATGAGCAAGCTGTAAACGTGGTGGTTACTGGGATTTTAACTATTTTGGTGACTCTTGGAATTATGTCAAACCCTGATACAGTCAATCATACTTACTCAGATGATATTTCGTATTGTGAAAGTTGTGAAAAGGATACAGTGCATGCAAAAATTGCTAATGAGATGATTTGCACAAATTGTCAAACGCCAGAGGAGTAATATTTTATTAATTTACTATTGCAAAATTATCCATATAGGTATAAAATATAAATATAAGATAAGGGGTGCTTTGTATGGAATATATTTTTGAAAATGAAAGTAAATTATTAAAGAATGAAATTCTTAAAATGAGTGAATATGTAACAACTTCTATGAAAGATTTAGAAATTGCTATTGTAAAGCATGATTTAAAAATAGCACGTAGAATAGTTGATAGTGGGTCTATTATAGATGAGTCAGAAAATAATGCGCATCAAATAACCCTAAGGCTTTTCAGATGTGATCTAGATGAAGAGCAAACACGTATTGCATCTTCGGCGTTGAAAGTAGTGTCAGATTTGCAAAGAATTGCAGACCAAGTATCTGATGTTGCAGAAATTTTGTTATTCTATCCAAAAGGACCAATGCGTTCGGATTTGAGTCAAGTTATTGATATGTTAGATCACGCACTTTATATGGTAGATGGAAGTATCGCAGCATTTTTGAATAGTGATTTAGGAACTGCTGCTAGAGTTATGTCACACGATGATAGGGTGGATAGTTTATTCCGTGAAATAAAAAATCGCACAATAGATGGACTTTTCCGTGATCGTGGCTATGCCGATGAAGCAATTGATATAATTATGATGATAAAATATATCGAACGACTTGCAGACCACGCAGTAAATATTGGACAATGGACAATATTTGCAAAAACAGGTAAAATTGAAAAAATGAAATAAATTAGAAAGCACAGGATTTTACCTGTGCTTTTATCTTGTCGAAAAACTCATTTTTGAAATAGTCTTTTAGTTGAAGTTTTATTTTAAGGTTGAGATAAGTTTTGGTTTTGTGTATAATTTTGTATCAATAAATTTTTTGGTGTATCAGCCAAGAGATGAACGTATAAACGTGTTAAAAACACGCAGTATGCATTGAATACAAATATGAAAATATTATCACAAAATAAAATTAGGTATCGTTATCTTCAATTGATACTGTAATAAATAACGTTCAAGTGAAAAATTAATTATATACAATCATCTTTTACTATGTTAAAATATAGGTAGGTGATGAAAATGAATATAAGAGAAAAAGGTAGCAAACTACCAAAAGCTTTAGAAGAAATATATCCGGTCGCAGAATGTTCGTTATATGCTACGAATGACTATGAATTATTATTCGCAACAAGACTTTCGGCACAATGCACAGATGCCCGTGTTAATATAGTAACGCCAAAATTATTTGAAACTTTTGATACACTTGAAAAATTTGCCAATGCAGAAGTATCAGATGTTGCAGAATTAATAAAAACTTGTGGATTATACAAAGGGAAAGCTCGTGATCTAGTGAACGCTGCAAAAATGCTAGTTAATGATTTTGATGGTAAAGTGCCTAATAATATGGACGATTTGCTGAAACTTCCTGGTATAGGCAGGAAAACTGCAAACTTAATCCTTGGTGATATCTACGGAGCACCATCAATAATTGCAGATACACACTGCATTAGGCTTTCAAATCGCATAGGTTTTGTTAAGGATACAAAAGATCCCTTAAAAGTCGAAATGGCACTTAGAAAGCATATTCCTCAAAAATATCAAACAAAATTTTGTCATAGATTAGTACACTTTGGACGCGAATTTTGTACAGCACAATCGCCGAAATGCGAAATTTGTCCAATAACTGAATTTTGTAATCATTATAAAAAAACGTTTAAATAATCGGAGGTAAATTATGATAGATAGAAATAAATTATCAGGAAAATTGTTAGAAAAATACGAAGAATTCGAACCAAGATATGCAAAAGGTATTGCTAATAGTGTTGCACTGTATATGTTAGGCGCTGTACCTTTGATTATTGCATCAGCTGTAGCTACACAAAAAATTGTAGAATTATCAATTGAAAAACGTAAATTTAAAACAAAATAATGAAAATCCCACTTTTTTGGTGGGATTTTAGTTTTTTTATAGACTGTTGGTGGAAGTTTTTTATTTTTGCACTAAACTCTTACTGCTGGTGCTACCTTTTTTCTCGGCAGTTCGCTCGCCGCGTGGCTGATACTTTGGGACGTCCCAAAGTATCCAAAAGACGAAATCTTTTTCGCGAAAAGATTTATCAAAATCTGGGGCGTATATTTTTACTGTGTGTACGCAATCCGGCATCCGTTAGCCTAACCACTCGTACTCCAACTCGCTATCGCTTATGCAATGGAGTAGATAAATTTTCTCGACCACGTAGTTGCCTATTTCGGTGCTGGAACTTACGTTATACGTGCAACGCACGTTTGGTACGGTGGTATAAATTTATTTATACGTGAAAATAATGCACCCTGTAGGGGCGAACTGCGTTCGTCCGTGACGCACAACAAGACATCACAATTTAAAAAATCAATGCACCCTGTAGGGGCGATCATTGGTCGCCCGTGCATCATAATAAATAATGCGTATCAAACTCCCTCAGTCACGTCACGTGACAGATCCCTCAAAGAAAGAGCCAAGGAAAAGCCTCCCTCTCCGAGGGAGGTGGCAAAATCTTTGATTTTGACGGAGGGAGCTAGCACGATTTAAAAACAACGCACCCTGTAGGGTTGGGTTTGCACGCTGAACCGTTCACCGTGCAATAAATTCACATCAATTAAATTAAAAACGGATGTATCGATATGACGGGCGAACACTGTTCGCCCCTACAACACTATAAAATAGCACGATTGAAAAAACATTGCACCCTGTAGGGTTGGGTTTTCACGCTGAACCGTTCGCATTTCAATAAAACCACCTAAATATAAAAAAACACCCTAACTTCGAAAAGTCAGGGTGATAAGTGTTACTATTTAGTAAGACCGAATTTTTTGTTGAATTTATCAACACGTCCACCAGCATCAGCTAGTTTTTGTTTACCAGTGAAGAATGGGTGACATTTTGAGCAGATCTCTGTGTGAATGTTTTCTCTTGTAGAACGAGTTTTGATAACTTCGCCACAAGCACATTTGATTTCTACTTCAACGTATTTTGGATGGATATCAGCTTTCATTTATGTTACCTCCGTAATTTTTAGATTAAAGAGCAGCTTTAGCTTTTTCTACTAAAGTAGCGAATGCTGCTTTGTCGTTTACTGCAAGGTCAGCAAGCATTTTTCTGTTGATTTCGATGCCAGCTTTTTTAAGACCGTTCATTAAACGTGAGTAGTTGATGTCACAAACTTTAGCTTGAGCTGAAATTCTAGTGATCCAAAGTCTTCTAAAGTCACGTTTTTTGTGTTTACGACCAATGTATGCATATTTAAGTGATTTCATTACTGCTTGGTTTGCAACTCTAAAGTGTTTAGATTTTGAACCCCAGTAACCTTTTGCTAGTTTTAATACTTTTTTACGTCTTTTACGCGTCATCATCGCGCCTTTAACTCTTGCCATATTTTAACGAGCCTCCTGTCGATTTTCTTATTTTAATTATCTTGCGTATGGGATTAAACGCATTACTTGTGCTGAGTTTGATACGTCAACGTATCCAGCTTTTCTCATAGCTCTTTTACGTTTAGTTGATTTTTTGTTTAGTATGTGACGGCGTCCTGCGTGAGACATTTTGATTTTACCGCTTTTAGATACTTTAAATCTTTTTTTCGCACCTGTGTGAGTTTTAATTTTAGGCATTGTATATTCTCCTCTCTAAAGTAAGTTTGAAGCTTTTGTACTATTTTTTTGGAGCGATAAACATTAACATTTGGCGACCTTCAAGCTTTGCAGCTTTTTCTACAGTACCAAATTCTTCGCACTCTTGCGCAAAGTTGTTTAATATTTCTACACCAACCGACGAATGGGCAATTTCACGTCCTCTAAATCTTACAGAAACTTTTACTTTATCGCCACCTTTAAGGAATTTTATCGCGTTTTTAACTTTAACATTTAAATCGTGAGTATCAATACCTGGTGACAAACGAACTTCTTTGATGTCTACAATATGTTGTTTTTTACGAGCTTCTTTTTCACGTTTTGATTGTTCGAAACGGAATTTTCCGTAGTCCATAATACGACATACTGGTGGGACAGATTTCGGAGCTATTTTAACTAAGTCCATACCTCTATCTGCAGCTATAGCTAGAGCCTCAGAAGCGGATACAACGCCTAGTTGTTCGCCTTCTACATCGATAAGACGTAACTGCTTATCTCTGATTTCTTCGTTTATTTGATGTTCCATATTGCTAATGCTCATGCACCTCCTAAAGTAAATAAAAAAAGTGGACGAAATTAATCCGTCCACATAAATATCTTAATAATAGATAATAATGTTATTAACCAGAAACTTATACTCAAATTTCGGTGAGGACGGTTTGACCTACTTTATTGTTCGATATATTATAACACTTATATTATACATTTGTCAATAGCTTTTTCAAATAAAATTTAATATATTTCTTATTGAAAAAAATATCTATATATGTTATACTATTTATATATAGTATTATAGCATAAAAACTTTGAATTAACACGGTGTTTTAGAAAAAAAGGACGTGATTTTATGAAAGATTGTAAAGCTTGCCAAAGTATAAAACTTTATTATGCAATTTTAATGGACTTAGTTATGGAAAAATTCAAAACTTTCAGTGTGTTAGATATTGGGATTTTTAAAATTTGCCTATTGTCAATTGGTTTGTTATTTGGTGGATTTTTCAATAAATTTATAAGAAAAAATGCGATTTTAATTGCTATAATCGCGATTGCATCTTATGCATATTTAATTTATAAAATATTTTTTAAAGAAGATTAATTAAAGGGTGGGATTTTTGTGACAGCCTTAATGTATTTGGATAAATTAATAGATAATATTATGGAAAAAGTGCATAATTTTACTTTATTTGATTATGCTATTTACGAGCTTTGCATTTCGGCATTTGCAGCACTTTTTGCTACATTTTTCATTAAGAAATCTCGCATTATAACTACGTTATTAGCTGTAGTTGCATCATTATCATATATTTATTTAATTTTCAAAATATTTTTCAAAGAAGAATAGACTATGACTGTTATTGGATTTTTTAGTTATGTTATGTGTAAAAAGCGAATTATCTATCTAGGAATTTTTTAATAAAAGATATAATTAAATATAAAACTGTGAAAAAGAGGAGTAGTATGTCATTGCACATTTAGAGAAAAAACGGTAGGTGAAAGTTTTTGTGTGAGCATATGAAGGTAGCTTTGGAGTTTTTTGAGTGAGCTTAGTAACTCAAAACGTATGCCTGCGTTAAAGGTTTGAGTGGACGTATTACGTCAATTCAGGTGGTACCACGGTAATTTTATCGTCCTGTTTTATTACAGGGCGTTTTTTTATATAGAAATATTTTATTATGTGGCACGGACGAACAAAGTTCGCTCCTACAGGGTGTGTTGTTTTTTTAATCGTGCTAGCTCCCTCCGTCAAAATCAAAGATTTTGCCACCTCCCTCGGAGAGAGAGGCTTTTTTCCTTTGGCTCCCTGACGAGGGAGCTGTCACCACAGTGACTGAGGGAGCTTGCACCGTATTTATTACACGGCACGGACGAACACAGTTCGCCCCTACAGGGTGCATTATTTTTCACGTATAAATAAATTTGCAACACCGTACCAAACGTGCGTGGCACGAATAACGTAAGTTCAAGCACCGAAATAGGCAACTACGTGGTCGAGAAAATTTATCAATACCACAGCATAAGCGATAGCGAGTTGGAGTACGAGTGGTTAGGCGAACGGATGCCGGATTGCGTACTTCCAATAAAAACACCACGCCCCAGATTTTGATAAATCTTTTCGCAAAAAGATTTCGTCTTTTGGATACTTTGGGACGTCCCAAAGTATCAGCCACGCGGCGAGCGAACTGCCGAGAAAAAAGATAGCACTAGTGGTAAGTGGAAAAAGACAGTAAAAAAACAATTAGCAGATTAAAAATATAACAATAAAAAAAGATTAAAAAAGGAGATTAATATGAAAATCGATACTACTACTACAATTTCGGCAAAATTAACCTTCAATAAGAACACATATCCTGGAATTATTTCATTTACATCAGATGGAATGCGTTTCAAACCGCATCAAATTTCGCATAAAACACCAGAAGTCAAAATAGATTACACGGATTTTAAGGATATGTTTGTTGGTACAACTTTGTCGCTTTCATCATCAATAACAATTATGGATAAACTAAATCATAGATACAAATTTAGTACTTGGAGAACTCGTGCTATTAGAAAATACTTAGATAATAAATTTTAGAAAATAAAAGGAGCAAAAAATGCTAGAACTTGAAAAACAATATGACCCTAAGTCTATTGAAGAAAAACTTTATAAAGAATGGGAAGAAAAAGGATATTTTAAAGCTTCCGTTGACAGCGAAAAAGAGCCTTACACAATAGTTATCCCACCACCAAACGTTACTGGTCAACTTCATATGGGACACGCTTTTGATGATACATTACAAGATATTTTAATCAGAACAAAACGTATGCAAGGTTACGCTGCTTTGTGGGTTCCAGGAACTGACCACGCAGGTATTGCAACACAAATTAAAGTTGAGCAAGAACTTCGTGAAAAAGAAGGACTGACTCGTTATGATTTAGGTAGAGATGCCTTTTTAGACCGTGTTTGGGACTGGAAAAATATGTACGGTGACCGTATTATCAACCAACTAAAAAAAATGGGTGCATCTTGTGACTGGTCACGCGAAAGATTTACAATGGACGAAGGTTGTTCGCACGCTGTAAAAGAAGTTTTCGTTCGTTTATATGAAAAAGGCTTAATTTACAAAGGTAAACGTATCATCAGCTGGTGCCCACATTGTACAACTGCTCTATCAAATGCAGAGGTTGAATACGAAGACCAACAAGGCAGTCTATGGCATATTAAATACAAAGTGAAAGATAGCGATGAGTACATAACAATCGCTACAACACGTCCAGAAACACTGCTTGGTGATACTGGTATCGCTGTTCACCCTGAAGATGAGCGTTACACTCACTTAATCGGTAAAATGGCGATAGTTCCACTTGTAGACCGTGAAATTCCTATTTTCGGAGATGAATACGTTGAAAAAGAATTCGGTACTGGTTGCGTAAAAGTTACTCCATATCACGACCCTAACGACTTTGAAATGGGTGTTAGAAATAATCTTGACACTATCTTAGTTCTTGATGACAACGGTTGTGTTAACGAAAACGGTGGTAAATATTGTGGTCAAGACAGATACGTTGCTCGTAAAAATATGGTTGCAGACTTAGAGGCACTAGGTCAACTTGTAAAAATCGAAACTCACGCTCACAATGTTGGTACTTGTTACCGTTGTGGAACTGTTATCGAACCAATCGCATCAGACCAATGGTTCGTTAAAATGGAACCTCTTGCAAAACCAGCTCTTGACGTTGTAAAATCAGGCGAAATCAAGTTTGTACCAGATAGATTTGCAAAAACTTACACAAACTGGATGGAAAACGTTCACGATTGGTGTATTTCTCGTCAATTATGGTGGGGACATAGAATTCCTGCTTACTATTGTGCAGATTGTGGTCATATGGAAGTTGCAAAAGAAGATGTTTGCACGTGTCCAAAATGTGGCTCTACTAATGTAAAACAAGAAGAAGACGTACTTGATACGTGGTTTAGCTCTGCATTATGGCCTTTTTCAACTCTAGGTTGGCCAGAAAGCACAGAAGAACTTAAATATTTCTACCCAACTAGCACGCTTGTTACTGGTTATGACATTATTTTCTTCTGGGTTGCTCGTATGATTTTCATGGGGCTTGAAAATATGGAACAAATTCCGTTCGATACAGTATTTTTACACGGTATTATTCGTGACTCACAAGGCAGAAAAATGTCAAAATCACTAGGTAATGGTATCGACCCACTTGAAATTATCGAAAAATACGGTGCCGATGCACTAAGATTTACGCTTGCGACTGGTAATTCACCTGGTAATGATATGCGTTTCTACAATGAACGTGTTGAGGCAAACCGTAACTTTACAAATAAAATCTGGAACGCATCTCGTTTCGTTCAAATGAACCTAAATATTGATAAAATCGAACTGCCTACCGACCTTAAAATCGAAGATAAATGGATTTTATCTAAATTAAATACGCTTGTACAAGAAGTTACAACTAATATTGATAAATACGAACTTGGTGTTGCTGCTGCTAAAATTTACGACTTCATCTGGGATAATTTCTGCGATTGGTACATCGAAGTTGTAAAACCTCGTTTGCAAAATAAAGATAACGAAGTTGATAACAAAAATGTTCAAAATATCCTTTGTTACGTGCTTTCGAATGCAATGAAATTACTTCACCCATTTATGCCTTTCATCACAGAAACTATCTACAAAGCACTTCCAACAGAAGATGAAAGTATTATGATTTCAAAATGGTGCGAGTATAATGCAGACCACGAATTTGCTGTAGATGAAACTAATATGGAAGAAATTATGGATTTAATCCGTGCAATTCGTAATAGACGTGCTGAAATGAACGTTGCTCCGTCGAAAAAAGCGAAAGTTTTCATTGTAACTAGCAAAAAAGAACTATTTTCTAGCGAATTCGTTGCAAAATTATCTTCTGCAAGTGAAATCGAGCTATGTGATACTGCTCCTGAGGGCGCAACTTCTATGGTGAACATCGTAACTAACATCGGTGACGTTTATATTCCGATGAGCGAACTTATCGACTTTGCGAAAGAAAAAGAACGTCTTGTTGGTGAACTTAAAAAAGCTCAAGCTGAGTTTGATAGAGTTGATAAAAAACTTTCAAACCAAGGATTTGTTGCAAAAGCTCCAGAGGCTGTTATAAAAGGTGAGCAAGAAAAACGCGAAAAATATGCATCGCTTGTATCAAAACTTGAGGCAAGTATCGCTGCAATTGGTGAATAAATTATGACTTATGAGCAGGCATTACAAACCATAAAAAATGTCGAAAATTTCGCACAAAAACCGAGTTTAAATCGTATAAAAAAAGTGCTAAATGCCTTGGGAAATCCTCAAGATAACTGCAAAGTGATACACCTTGTCGGAACAAACGGTAAGGGGAGTATCACCTCTATGACGGCAAATATTTTACAGCATTCTGGACTAAAAGTTGGGAAATATATTTCACCCTACATCTATGAGTTCGGTGAACGCATTTCTATCAACGGAGTTAATATCACACCTCAAAAGTTGTCATATTATGTTGAAAAAGTAAAAAATATTACTGATAGTATAGAGTTTTTGAGCTTATCAGAATTTGAATTTATCACTGTAATTGCCTTTTTATACTTCAGTGATGAGCAGTGTGACATCGTATGTTTAGAGGCAGGACTTGGTGGTGAGTTTGATGCTACGAATGTAATTTCTAGTCCGATTTTATCAGTGCTGACAAAAGTTTCTTATGATCATACACAGATATTGGGCAATACATTAACTGAGATTGCACGAACTAAATGTGCCGTAATAAAAGACTCTGTATGCATATCATATCCGGTGCAAGACGAGGAAGTTTTAGCAGTGATAAAAGATTTAAACGTTGTGTGCGATTATGCGCATAAATTATGTATAAAAACTTGTGAAATATCTGGAAGTGAAATTTCTTTTGATGGAAAAGATTATAAAATTTCGCTGATAGGGGAGCATCAAATTTACAATGCAACAACCGTAATTGAGGTTTGTAATCAGCTTATAAAACAAGGTTATGGTATAGGTTATGAAGATGTTTATTATGGTCTAGCAAATACAAAATTTAATGCACGAATGGAAATTATAAGTGAAAAACCACTTGTGATTTTTGATGGTGCACATAATTTAGATGGTATTTTAGCGCTTGAAAATAATATAAAAGCAATGTTTTCGGACAAAAAAATAACCCTTGTAATGGGTATGTTGAAAGATAAACAGTGTCGAGAAAGTGTTGAAATTCTATCGAAATATTGTCAAAATACGATTTTTACGCGAGTGAATACACCTCGAACAGAAAAAGAAGGTAATCTTTTGCAGTATTCTAAGTGTAAAGGTACGAATATGGCAATCCCAGATGTCAAAAAAGCGTTAGATATGGCAAAAAAACTAAACGGTGACGTTATTGTTGTGTGTGGATCGTTGTATTTAGCTGAGCAAATTAAAAATTAATGTTATTTTAGCCTCTCTTTTGTAAAAAAAGGGAGGCTTTTCCTTTGGCAATCTCTACGAGAAAATTATTATAGCGTTCGTCTGTGACCAAGCTATAAAATATCGCCATTTTGAAAAAACAACACACCGTAGGAAATGATGTCCTCGACGTCCCGTCAATAAAATCTGCACAGATTATAATCAAAATGGACGCATCGGTATAACGGGCGACCAATGATCGCCCCTACAACACTATAAATATAACCATACGAAAAACAACGCACCCTGTAAGTGGGCTGTTCATAAAGAAACTTTGTGACCTACCCTAATAAACGGTTTTATCAGACGGATAGTTATTACGCTATCCGTCTTTTTCATACTCTTAAGCAACCTCTTTAGGTTGTAATTCTTGTGTTTTTTCTTTTTCGTTGGCCTCTTTAACATAGTCTGCAAGGTATCCGATGTCACGATAGTAGATTTCAATCTTTTGATTGGCTGTTCGTGAGTATCTAACTGCCTTGTCATGAACAATAATCTTATCTACAAAAGCTCTTAGTATTTCAGGTGTCAGAGCAGATAGGTCAGTATATTTCTTAGCTCGCTCAATGAATTTATCAGAATTTACAAGTGAGTTTTTCATCTTTTCCAAATCATCTTCCAGTTTAGGGATAGTGATTTGGATTTCTTTTTGTTCGGCTAAATATTCATCACTAAGTTTTCTATACATTTCAGCTGGTAGCTGTCCAATGACATGATTTTCAAACAGCTTTTTAAATAAACTATCAAGTTCTTTGTTTCGTTTTTGCAATTTTTCAAGTTCTTTTGTTAGATTTTTAATCTGCTTCCTTGTTTCGGCTGTACTTTTCTTTGCAATAAATTCTATAAATTCTTTTTCTTTCATTCTCGCAAAATGCGTCACTCTTTTGATGTCATCTAAAATCACAGTAGCTAATTGTTCTTCGGAAATGTAGTGAGTGCTGCAAACATCTTTACCTTTTCTTTTGTAAGTGGAGCAAGCGAAACTGTTGATATTGGTTTGCTTATGGGTTCTGTGCAGTACTAAATATCCACCACAATCAGCACAAAACACAAGTCCAGCATACACATTCGGCTCATCAAAATCTTTTCTTTTACGCTTTCTGCTCTCACGAACCTTGTGTGCGATATCCCATAATTCTTGGTCAATGATGAATGGGTGAGTGTTTTCAAATCGCAACCAATCTTCTTTTGGTTTGAGAATTTTTGTTTTATCTTTAAAAGATTTTGTGGTACTTTTAAGACTAACAGTATGTCCAAGATATATCTCGTTTTCTAAAATATGCTTAACCGTTTCATGTTCCCATTTGCAAGGAGTATTGGTATTTAGGTTTGTCAACATCACACCAGTTTTATTATAATAATGATTACTTGGATTAATGTATCCTCGTTTTGACAACTCATTTGCAATTTGATTTGGCCCTCGACCTTCGGCACATAGCGTGAATATTAATTTAACAATATGTGCAACTTCTTCGTCAATTTCAATTTTCTTAGGATTATCTGCACACTTTTTATAACCAAAGGCTGCTCTTGTAGCAACTCTCTCACCACGTTCTGCTAGTGATCTACGCACTTGTCTTTGCTTTTTACTACAATCTTTGGCATACATTTCGTGAAATAAACCTCGAAATGGCAGAAAATCATCAATTCCATATAGGCTATCTACGCTATCGCCGATTGAAATAAATCGAACATTATAGTCTGGAAATGTATCTTCTATAAGTTCACTAAGCTTTCGTGCATCTCTAGTCAATCGACTAATATCTTTGATTATTAGGTTTTCAACTTGGTAGCTTTCTATAAATTTCATTACTTCTTTCCATGCTGGTCGATTGGTATTTGTACCACTATATCCATCGTCATATAGAAATTTTACATTTTCAAATCCGTTATCTGTAGCATATTTTTCTAAAATCATTCGCTGATTTTCTATTGAGTTTGACACACCATCTCGACTGTCTTCTTGGCTTAGTCTTGCGTATAAAATTGTATATTTTGCTTGGTCTGATTTTTTCATAATTCAATTCCTTTCACATTAATTATTACAGAGTAAAAATCAAACTGAATACAACAGTAACACTACCATATTCAGCTTGAAATAGCTATCACCAATACTAACAAAATTTATTTTTCTAAATCTCGTTCGATGATTTTAAGTATTTTATCTGTCGGTGTAGATGTTGGAGTGATTGGAAATATCGAGCAAACTGTAAACGATTTACCACCTATGTCCATTTGTCGCTCTGCAACAACATTTCCATTTTCTTGTCTAATTTCTGTATCTTCAAATATTTGCTGAATTCTATTTCCACAATTATCGACCGTCCAGTGCAAATCTCTGGTTTCATACGCTCCGTACACTCTGTGTTCAACATAATATTTATTTTCATTTTTTATTTCTCTCATCTTAATATCCTCCCATCGTCATCTCAAACCCTTGCACTTCTTGTTCATCTTCAAAGCCAGCGCAATTTTCAGGTTCGAGTTTTATTTCTTCAATTATATTTTCTAAATCTTCAAGGTTTAGGTCATCTTCTCGAGTTACTAACATCTGAGTTAACAAATAAACTCCAGCAAACGACATCATCGTGAGTGCTGCAACGTCAACTAAGTCGTTTAAATCATCATCTTGGTTGTCATCTTTTAAAATGTTATTTATGCCATATAAAATTTGTTTTCCAACAGTTAATGTTAGCTTAGTTTTTTCAATCGGTTTCGATAGTGAGTGAACATAATCTTTGCGTTCGTACTCCCAACCAGTTTTTATATCTGTACTAAAATCGTTATTTTTTCTAATTTCAAACTCTTTTAGCATATTTTCGAGTAAATATTTCTTGCCATAAAGTTTATCACAGCCACAGAAATGACCGTGTGTGTCAGTGTAAATGATGGTATTTTTATCATCTTTCCACTTAGCCTTACAGCCTTGTTCTTCAAGTTTTTTGTTAAAATCTTCTTTGTCCTTAGCTTTTTTCATTGTTTTTTCAATCATCAAACAAAGTTCAAACTTCCAACTTGTACCACGCTCTCTTGCTCTACTTTCGGCACGTCCCATAGTTTTACTTCTACCATAAGTATAGGTATCTAAAGTTTTAAGTCCGTGTTGCTTACAGATAGTGTCTGAAGAAAATCTCAATTTTTGCAACGTATTTGGTGGCTGATGTAGCTTTTTACCAGTATCAAAACTCACGGAATTTATAATAATGTGGCTGTGTAAGTGGTCGTTGTCAACGTGGGTTGCGACTAAAACTTCGTAGCTTTTATAATTTTCTTCTGCAAATTTCATTGCAATCTCGTGAGCAGTTTTCGGCGATATGTTTTCATCGTCTTTAAAACTTTGTACGTAGTGGTAAAACTGAACTCCGTCGCTCTTGTTGTAACTTGCTTTGGTTGAACTAAATTCATCAAACGCTGTTTCAGGTGTGCAATTAATTCCTGAGGTAAGTTGAATTTGATTTTGATTATTTGTATTTCTAACTTGATGTTTTAACTCTAAGTTTTCTCTGTTAACACCTGTTTTATTTTTCTGATTTACGTAAGCTATTGCGCCTTTTAGAGTCGATGCTGATTGGGTTTTGTAGCTAATAAAATTAACAGTTGCTATAAAATCACCGCCTTATATTTACAATTCCCAACGTTTATCGTCAGTAATTTCTTCTTTTAGCTTATCAAAAAGCTTTATTTTTGGTATTTTAATTATCGGTTCTTTAATTGGAGGAGTTACTTTATTCTCAGGGCTAATGCACTGTACTGGTGCATCAGGTTTGTCGGTATGTTCCATTTCGATGTGTACATTTTCATTTTTAGTTTTGCAAATCTCCGTTAAACTCTGATGAATTTTTGCTAGGTCTAACTTGGTTTGCTCTAAGTAAACAACATTTATTTTGCTCATATTTGCCATTGTTGTCAGCTGATTTAGGTTGTTGCCAATTCTTTTTAGCTCGGTTTGAAGTGGTTTTAGTCCGTCGAGTATTACAATTTCTTTGTTAAATACTGCGTGCCTTATAAATTCCGACTGGCTCATCTTCGCCTTTTTTGCTAAAATAGCTAGTTGTTTTTTCTCTTTTTCGTTTGCTCTAAAGTTTATAAATTTGTCTTTCATAAAATTCTCCTTAAATTTTCGTTTTTCAGTAGGATTTTGTGCCTACACAGGCGCTCTGCTCGCACCAACTAAAGTTGGATATTTTACGTATCACATAGCCTGTTGTGTAGACTTTTTCTAGGCTGTAACGGTTGGTTACGCCCTTATTATTACAGACGGAAAATTAGCGATAGGACTTTGGGTGGGGTGTCGGCTGTGTGCGATTTAATTGTTTGGTGGAGCAGATACCCTACAAACTCAAACAACGCTCACAAACGCCGTTTAACTGCTTGACATCTCGGCACAAAATCGATTCTATCAGGGACGATGGGGCGATTATTTTAGCAGTCTATTTTTATCACCACTTTCGCCACTAGTCTTAGAAATATCAATAATTCGATAACCATTCGACTTGCGAATATTGCAGTAAATATCAAGCTTTTCAAGACTTTTTGAAAGTCTGCGAAGAACTTTTGTAATGATTTTATTTGAATAATAATCGCCACTGAGTTCGGTTACAAGGGTCGATAATTCTGTTGGATTTGTAGACCAAAAATTAACGTTTTCCATTAGTTTTTCTATAGTCTCAATGAATTTGCTGTCCTTGATATTTAGGTCGTGCAGACTATCGGAAATTAAAATCCAGATGTTATCTTCGCCACGTTCGAGTTCTAACTCACGACTTTTAACATCTCTGCCAGTCAAATGGAACGTAGCAAAATCTTCACCACGCTTTGTTTGTTCAATTACCATCATCGTATCTGCTGCACCTTGCAAACCAGTTGAGCCAGTTATTTGATTAAAAATATCCGTATCTTTTTGTTTTCGTAGATGATGAATGACCACGATTGCGATTTTAAATTCATCAGCAAGATTTTTCAAGATAGTAATGTCTTCATAGTCGGAAATGTAATTACTTTCAAGGTTGCCACGAACTTTTTGTAGCGTATCGATGATAATTAAATTTGTGTCAGTGTGTTCAGAAATAAAATTTCTTATTCTACTTTCAAGTTCACCACCCATTTTCGAAATTTCAATACAAAGGTGAGCGTTTTCTGGTGCGTTTTCTATCTCATCGCTTAGCATAAATAATCTGTCTTGGAGACGTTCTTCGTTATCTTCAAATGCTAAGTAGAGAGTAGTGCCTTTTGTTGTGTTGAAATTCCATATCGGTTCGCCTTTTGCTACCTGCATCGCAAGCCAAAAAGAAAACCAAGATTTGCCGACATTACCAAGTCCACCGAGAATAGTTAGACCTCGTGGCAATAGTTCTTCGACTATAAATGGTGTGCGCGGTATGTCTTTTGCGTATAGTTCTGCTGTGGTTATTGTGTTGAATTTTTTCATATTTGTATTCCTCCTTAAATTTTTCCAAAAGAAATACACCCATCAAAAAGATGAGTGTAAAAGGCTTTCTACCCTATAACGACATGAGAAATATAAAATGTTCCTATAAAATAAAAAAATCTGCCTAAATGTTTTTAAGCAGATAATTCAATAAATTGTTCTTTTAATTTTTGTAGTCTTTTTGTAATAGCGCTGTGCGTTTTGTAACCTAGTTGTTCAGCAATTTCTTTTTGAGTTAGACCAGCCATTCTCATTTGCAAAATCTTTTTATCGTCATCAGAAATACTATTCCAAAATGTTTCTTGTAAAAGTTTAGCTGATACTTGTTCTTCAATGTTTACAGAAACATCTTCGATAATCTCTTCTTGGTGGTCACTATTTTCAAAAGCCTTTTCTTGCAGAGCCTCAATAGAATCAGTGGTTATCTTTGAGCGAGTATGATTCCACTTTCTATCGAAGTCTTTTGAGCGATAGTTATTATATTTATCGTGATTAAAATCTTCATACGTAGAAGTTTCACTTACAACTTTTGCTACTTCCTCGTAGTTCATAGTTTGCATTGTGAGTTTAACAGCATTATGGAGCATATCATCAACGTTTTTTTCGAATTGTTCTGGTTGCTCTAACGCACTTTCTGTAAAGAAATGTTCGAATATATCTTCAACTTTTTCAGGTTGCTCATAAAGTAATTTCATAACACCAGTTGCCACAAGATTTTCTAAATTATCTCTCATAGCAATAAGAGGATTGTCTTTGCCATAATAACTACTATCAGATTTTAATCCCATTTCACGAGATAGTGGTTCAAAATGCTCGTCCATTATAGATTTGATATATTCCAAACTCTCTGTTTCTTCAGCACCCATTTTGTCGTAGTCGATATCCTTGTATGTAGCTGACGACCAATCATTTTTTTGAAAAAATTCACGTAGTTCATCAAGGGTAGGTGTGCGACCGAGATTTAGTAGGTTTTCTTTTGGCATAGGTTACCTCCTTTCAAATATAGTGTTAATATATTAGGTTATTCTTCGTTGATATTTAAATTAAGCTTACCTTCAACTAAACTTTTAAATTGGCTGTCAGTTTTTAGCATAGATACAAATTTGTTTTCTATATCTTCTTTATACTTCAGCCCTAATTCTTGTGCAAGAGTTCCAATAACAAATTTTCCGGAAATAATTTTTATTAGTTCGTCATAATTATTTTCAGAAGTATAACGGTCAAATAAATCGACAAATTTATTTGCCTCATCTAAGATAAGAGTTTTGTTGTCAGTATTTATTTGGTCAATATCAGACGCTAAATTATCATTATAACTCAATTTATTGACTCTAATAATTCTAATGTATAGTTTATTCAAATAGTCTGATACTACTTTATTTTTAAGACCTTTTATAAAAGTAACGATATTAGTCTTTATCATTACGATACTTTTATTTAATAATTTAGAGTTCATTATATCTATAATGTCGATATCCAATAATAGATTTTCCCATTCATTATAGCTAAGAACTTCTACACTATGAGTCTTAAGAGCGTGTATCTCACTGTCTGATCTGTAATCATTATCTATAATGCCTACAGCCTTACGCTTAAAGATATGATGTTTACCATTAACTCCTTTAGTGTTTTCTATGACATTTTCGCAGCTTCCTACAGGTAAAATCTCAAATTCAGTATATATACTTTGTAAAATTTTACTATCAATAGAGCTTCTATCATTTCCCTCACAAAATAAAATTTTTGAACCCATACCATCAATATTAAGAATGATATCTAAGCTTAAATCACTATAATCTTCAATTTTATTGAATTTCCAAGTTTGGTGTGTATATGTTTTTTCTAAATAAATTAATTCTGTATTCTTTCTGCTTTCAATGAAATCTGTGTTATGTGTAAGGTAGATAAATCTTATGTCTGGGCGTGATAACTCTAATTCATCAAATAGCTTTCGCATCAATGCACCATTTAAATGATTTTCAGGCTCATCAATAAAAATGAATGAATTCTCAGGTGAAAGTAGTACTGCCAATATCATATATACAACAGTTCGTTCTCCATCACTTGCATTTGCAAGACTATACTTGTTGTCGATATCATTTACTGAAAGAAGAAATTTATCTTCTTGTGCAAATACGAATCTTTCTAATGATAAGGAACTAAAAATATATTTAAATTTCTTTGTAATTATATTCTGTTTAGAAATTTCATTTTCGTATTGTTCAAGTGATGTACTAATCATCTTACGCGCTAAATAATGCAAGGAATTACTTCTATCAGATAACATTTGATTAAATGTATAATTATTGTTATATGATATATGACTACTTATCTCATAGTTGACATTTCTATTTGCTGGTACTACTACAGAATTTGATTTAAAAAATTCCGATGAAATTTTCTTCAACAAAGTCGTTTTTCCTGAACCGTTTTTACCAAAAACAACATAGTTCTTATTGCCATACTTAAATTGCTCAATAAATTCGTTTATATTTGAATTTATACTTTGATTTAGCTGATTGATGTTATTGACAACTTGAGAAGCCCATCTCCCAAAATCAAGAGTTCTATTTTGATTAATACTAATTAACCCTTTTAAACTATTGCAAATATTATCTGAATTAGATATGAAATATTGTTTATAGTTTTCGTTATATTGCCCCCACTCTACAGACGAAGATAGTATTTCAGTTAATTTGTTTTTGAAAACACTTAATTTTAGTAGCAAATCATCGCACTTCACCTCTTTAATACTACCTTGAGCATCTATATAGTTTTCGAAATGCAATTCATTAAAAGGTATATTTAATTTTTGGCAAAGAGACTGCGTTGACTCTAATGTCCAACTTTCATTTGACAAAGTCTCAATAAATTTAGATCCAGTATTCAATGTTTCTAAATTATTTCGTAGTTTCGTATTTATCCCAGTATCCATATACATAAGCTCCTTTGTATAAATTCTTATAATATTATATCATGACTTTCATTTTCGCACAAGTTGTTTAAGTATTTTATTACTAATAAAGTATTGCAATCTCACTACTTTTATGTTATACTTACAACACTAAATTGAGGAGATGATGAAATGCCTTTTTTATACAAACCATTATGGAAAACTTTAATTGATAATGATATGACAAAAAAGCAACTTATGGATAATATTAAAATTTCAAAATCAACTATGGATAAAATGGGCCGCTCAGAAAATGTTTCGCTTGATATTTTAGATAAGATATGCACCTATTTTAATTGCTCATTAGGTGATGTTATTGAATTTAGAAGGAATGAGGAAAAATAATGAATTATATAGGTTCAAAACTATCTCTAATGGATTTTTTACAAAATTCTATTTACGATATTACAGAATATTCAAAAGGAGACCACTTTGTCTTTGCGGATTTGTTTGCTGGAACAGGAATTGTAGGTGCAAAGTTTAAAGAAAACGGATGTAAGGTTATTTCTAATGATATTCAACATTATAGCTATGTTTTAAGCAAGCATTATATAGAAAACAATTCACCGATTGATACAAATTTATTAGATTATTTAAATAATCTGGAAGGTATTGATGGTTTTATTTACAATAACTATTGTGCTGGCTCTGGTTCTGAACGCAACTATTTTTCAGATTATAACGGACGAAAATGCGATGCAATTAGACAAGAAATAGAATCTTTATATATTCAAAGCGAAATTAATGATAGTCAATATTATTATTTTCTTGCAAGTCTTATTAATTCAATAGACAAATACGCTAACACAGCTTCAGTTTATGGTGCTTTTTTAAAACACATAAAGAAATCAGCAGAAAGAAAATTCAAATTGGAACTACTTCCTATAGTAGATGGACCTAAAGATGGAGTTGTTCATAATGAAGATATCAACCATCTTATAAAAAATATTGAAGGAGACGTTTTATATCTTGACCCGCCATATAACGCAAGACAGTATTGTGCAAATTATCACATATTAGAAACTATATCAAGATATGATAACCCGTTAATTAAGGGAAAAACAGGGCTTAGAGATTATACCAAACAAAAAAGTGATTTCTGCTCAAAGAGAACAGTAGAAACAGCTTTTGAAAATTTGATTGCTGATGCAAAATTCAAATTTATATTTTTAAGCTACAACAACGAAGGATTAATGAGTTTAGATACTATTAAATCAATAATGAGTAAATATGGTGAATATAAAGTTTTAACCACTGATTATCGCAGGTTCAGAGCGGATAAACAAGAAAATCGAAATCATAAAGCTTCGTCAACTGTTGAATATTTACATTGCTTAGTTAAAAGATAGTGAGGAGTTTATGGCAAAATATAACGATTTAGATATGTCTCATTGGAAAGAGTATACTGATATATACACTGATACATTATGGCAGATAGATAAACGTGATAATTCGGGCGCACATAGTGGTAGTTATCATGGAAATTTCGTTCCTCAAATACCACACCAACTATTAAGTAGATACACAAAGCAAGGTGATTGGGTATTGGATCCATTTATGGGAAGTGGAACAACTCTAATTGAAGGCCAGCGTATGCACAGGAATGTCATAGGAATAGAGTTACAAAGAGAAGTTGCAAAAGAAGCTTATTATAGAATCCAAAGTGAGGAAAATGATAAAACTACAACCAAAATTTGTGTTGGTGATAGTAGAAACATCAATATTGAAAAAACACTCAGTGAAATAGGCATAAATAAAATTCAATTTGTTATCTTGCATCCTCCTTATTGGGACATTGTAAAATTCTCTGATAATATAAATGATTTATCCAATTCTGAAACATTGGATAACTTCCTTGATAATTTTAGCCAAGTTATCGATAATACCTGTAAACATCTTGAGAAAAATCGTTACTGTGCAGTTGTTATTGGCGATAAATATGCTAACAGTCAAATTGTGCCTTTAGGGTTTCATTGTATGAATTTATTTCTTGAAAAGGGTTATTTACTAAAAGCTATCTTAGTGAAAAATTTTGAGGATACTAAAGGAAAAGCTAATCAAAAGGCTATTTGGAGATATCGTGCGTTAGCAAGCGATTTTTTTATTTTCAAACACGAATATATTTTTGTATTTAAAAAGGTGAAGTCTTAATGACTTCACCTTTGTGTATTAATAAACTTCTTTGTTAAAAAAGATTTCTTTATCATTTATATCAAAAGAAATATACTCCATTTCGCGTATTTCTAAATTATCTTGCACTGTAAGATTACCATTGAATTCTTTCATCGCATCAATAAAAGGTTTGTTTTTAGTCTGTTTTGCAAGAACACAAGGAAGTATATGCACTCGTTTGCCTTTGTTGATATAGTTAGGTGCCACATATTCTGATACCCATTTTATATACCATATTATCTGCCTTTTGATGATATCATCGTAAGGTTCGGTGTGTTTTAACTCAATGATTTTAATATATACATTATCGTCAACTTCTTGAATAATCATTATATCTATTCTTTGCATTCCAACACCGCACGAAACTTCATTTCCTATCCAAAAACTTTGTTCTTCAAACGGTATCAAAAGATTCATTAGTGGTTTTTTATCAAAGTTTTGCATTATATGTGCTTGCAGATGTACCTCAAATACTTTTCGATTCATAGCTTTAAATAGCATACGAGAAGTAATATTTATAGGCTTTTTACCACCAATATAATTTTCTCTTTTACTTTCAATGATTTGATATTTAATGCTATTATAAGTAAATCCATCACTTTTAAGACTATGATTAGAATTCTTCAATTTTAATTTTTGAAGTAAATCCTTAAACTCATAATCCGTTATCATCGTGCAACCACGAGATCCTTTTAACTTGCGGTATATCAAGCTCCAACACATTTCATAAGGATGATTTTTGCCTTCCAAGCTATCAAGGTATTCATGTTCGGTAATTCCAAAAGGAAATACCTCGTCTTTTTCTATCATTATTCTAAAAGATAGCCCTTTATTAAGTTTATCTTTAAGATAATTATCGCTATTATTTTCATCAAAAAAAGCAGTAGAAGTAGCCCTAAATACACCGAAAAACATACCTTGTCTATCACCTTTTGCTTGCAAATAAAAAATAATTTTATCATCAATTCTCACTCGTGAGATATCGGAAATCATTCCAACTAACTTTATTTCTGTTGATGAGGTAGTACCAACTGCTTTTTCCTTTGAGTTTTTATAATCGTATTTAGACAGAAAAGGAGATAAGTCACTTCTAGATCCAGTACCTGCAAAGCTATATTCTAAATGATATTTAAAAGTAGTTTCATCTACTATAAAAACATGATAATTCATAAATTATCCTTTCGCAATTAAGTGTCGTTTGAACTCTATTGGATCGTACCAATAACACCCCACACATCCGTCTTCTTGACCAGTGTGATGTTTATCTCCTAAATAAAAATCCATTGGATATCCTAAATTGGTAGCGTTATATCTAAGTCCAGTTTGCTTACATTCTTTACAAAATTGTCTTTTAGCATCATTGGCTGCTTTACTCAACGGTTGGAAATCAGAGAGTTTTTGATTTTCGTTTCGCATTACTCTATCTTCATTTTTCATTCCATTTTTATGGTCAACTTCTGGATTTGATGTTCCAAGAACTACACATCTTTGTGATTGTATTGTTCTTTTTATATCAGCATTTATGTGTTGATAGTGATCATTAGTGCTAAATCCGACTGTTCTAATCGCATCTGTTTTGTTCCCTGGAGTAATTGACTTATCTCGTTCAATTACGTATTTTCTACCAAAAGATCCATCATCACGAGACCAACCCGCACCATTTAATAATTGTAACCCTTGATATTCATCAACGAACTCCGTCACATAAACCCATCTGCTGTATCCATTTTCATCTATCCCAGCTAATTGTTCAAATAATTCTATTTTAGTGATTTTTTTAGCCATTAATTACCCCTCCCTAACACTATCTACTAAAATCATAATATTCAAAATTATTTTTATAAATTATATTTTATTATAACACGTTTGTAATTTTTTGCATATATTTTAATTAAAATTAATTCATTTTATTTGAAACTAAAAAATCCTATCAGCAATATATTCTGATAGGATTTTATAATATTCAGTTGATTTAGACCCGTAGGTCACATTGTTTCTTTATTGGTATCCGCATTATGGGGCATTGTTTTTTTAATCGTGCTAGCTCCCTCCGTCAAAATCAAAGATTTTGCCACCTCCCTCGGAGAGGGAGGCTTTTTTCCTTTGGCTCCCTGACGAGGGAGCTGTCACCGCAGTGACTGAGGGAGTTTGCACCGTATTTATTACACGGCACGGGCGAACGCAGTTCGCCCCTACAGGGGGCATATTTTTCACGTATAAATAAAATTTATAACACCGTATCAAACGTGCGTGGCACTAATAACGTAAGTTCAAGCACCGAAATAGGCAACTACGTGGTCTAGAAAATTTACCGATATCACTGCA
>JAWXUP010000030.1:0-28311 GCA_044426345.1 Clostridia bacterium
ATCGTTGTCGTGTCTGCGCAAGGCGATACAACTGATGCTTTTATAGAAAAAGCTGCTGAAATCAATGGTGCACCTTCTAAACGTGAAATGGACGTGTTGCTTTCTGCTGGTGAGCAAATTTCAATGTCACTTCTAGCTATGGCAATCGAAAAATTAGGGTACCCTGTGGTATCTCTTACAGGGTGGCAAGCAGGAATTGAAACAACTTCAGCAAATGGCGATGCTAGAATAAAAAAAATAAAAGTTAATCGTATGAAAAAAGAGCTTGACCGTAAGAGAATTATCATTGTTGCTGGTTTCCAAGGCTTAGATAAATATGATAACATTACAACGCTTGGACGCGGTGGTTCGGACACTACAGCTGTTGCTATCGCAGCTAAAATTGGTGCGGATTTATGCCAAATTTATACAGATGTTGACGGTGTTTATACTGCCGATCCTAGAATCGTTGAAAATGCTCAAAAATTAGATGAAATCACATTTAACGAAATGCTTGAACTTGCATCATTGGGTGCACAAGTGTTGCATAATCGTTCTGTTGAAATGGGTAAAAAATACGGTGTAAATATGGAAGTTGTATCTAGTTTTACACGTGCACAAGGTACTAAAATTAAGGAGGCTACAGAAATGGAAAAAAGAAACGTTAGTGGTGTTACAAGCGATAATAATACAGCGAGAGTTGCGGTTGTTGGAATTCCAGACCAACCTGGATATGCTTTTAGAGTATTCCAAGCGATGTCTAAAAATAATATTTCTGTTGATATGATTCTACAATCTATCGGACGTCATGATACAAAAGATATTAGCTTTACAGTAAAAAGAGAAGATGCTCAAAAAGCAGTTGACGTTTTAAACGAACAAAAAGCGGCAATTAAATTTGAAGAACTTCGTATGAATGATAAACTTAGCAAAGTATCAATTGTTGGTGCTGGTATGGTTTCAAACTGTGGTATCGCTACTACAATGTTCGAAGCTTTATTTGATGCAAACATAAATATTCATATGATTTCTACTACTGAAATTAAAATTTCTGTACTTATTGATGAAGATGATGCAAAACGTGCAGTGAAATCTATTCACGATAAATTCTTTGATTAATCTATAAATTTTGAGATGTAACTTTAAAGTTACGTCTCAGTTTTTTTGAAAAACTTATTTTAAAATAGACTTTTCAGAAAAATTTACTATAAAAATTGAAAATGGCATAATGATAACAAATTAATTACATAAAAAAGACGACCAAAATCGGTCGTCTTTTTGCTCTTTAGTGTATTATTCGATATTATTTTGGATTTTATAGCCTTTGATAGCATTTTGCATAAGCGTTGTGATTGTCATAGGTCCAACGCCACCAGGAACTGGAGTGATGTATGAGCATTTTTCAGCTACATTATCAAAATCAACGTCTCCACAAAGTTTGCCATCCACTCTGTTCATACCAACATCAATTACAACAGCACCTTCAGACACCATATCAGCAGTTAAAAAGCGTGCCTTACCAATTGCTACGATAATAATGTCAGCATTTTTTGTAATTTCTGCAAGATTTTTAGTGCGAGAGTGACAAATGGTAACAGTAGCATTTTTATGTAACATAAGCATTGCCATTGGCTTGCCAACGATATTTGAACGGCCGATAACTACAGCATTTTTACCATCAATTTCAATGTTGTTTTCTGCTAAAAGCGACATAATACCAGACGGTGTGCAAGGTAAAAAGTCAAAATCTCCAGTCATAATTTTACCAACGTTTATGTTGTGGAAGGCATCAACGTCTTTTTCAGGAGCTATATTTTTGATGATTTCGTTTTCATCAAGGTGTTTTGGAAGTGGAGATTGCACTAAAATACCATTCACAGATGGATTTTCGTTTAACTCGTGAACTTTGGCTAAAAGTTGTTCCATAGTCGTATCTTCCGGCATAATAAATTCGTGATTTACAATACCACATTGTTCGCAAGCAAGTTTTTTATTTCTTACGTAAACTTGAGAGGCAGGATCACTACCAACCAAAATAACAGCAAGTTCTGGTTTTTGAGTTAAAGAATCTGTATATTCTTTTATGTCTACGCGTATTTTTTTAGATAATTCTGTTCCGTTAAGTAATGTCATCTTGTTTTTCCTCTTCTTGTTCTAAATTTTCGTTTTTTATTTCATTTGATTGTTCAACAGACTGTAAATTATTGTCACATACTGCAGAATCATCGTGTGCATTTTCAAATTTTAAGATATTTAATGGTTTTTTGAGTAAATAAATTAGTATAACAGATGCGATTGCACAAGTTACAAAACCCAAAACTTGTGAAATTCTGAAACTTCCCAACCATAAACTATCGGTACGTAAACCCTCGATAAAGCCACGTCCAAAGCCGTACCAAATTAGATAACTAAGCGCCATTTGGCCTCTAAAACGGTAAAAATACTTTGAAACTATATACAATAATAAAAATCCGATGAAATTCCAAACACTTTCGTATAAAAAAGTAGGATGATAGCCAATTTCACCACCGAAAGTCATCATAAATAACGAAGTAGTTTCTGCTCCGTAAGCCTCAGCATTGATGAAATTTCCCCAGCGACCAATAGCTTGACCAAGTAAAATGCTACAAGCACCAATATCTAAGAGTGAAAGAAAATTCACTTTTTTAAGTTTACTAATAATGAAAAACGATAAAGCGCCACCGATTACTCCACCATAAATAGCAAGTCCGCCTTCCCAAACTTTGAATATGTCTACGAAACTATTGTATAATTCTAAGCTGAAAAGAACATAGTAAAGTCGTGCGAAAATGATTGAAACTGGCGCTGCGAGCAGTACTGTATCTAAAATATCATCTTCGACCATTCCAAAATGAGAGCTTCGTTTCATGGCGTATATAGTGGCAAAAAAGAAACCACAAGCAATGATTATCCCGTACCAATAAATATGTTTTTGACCGATGGAGAAAGCTATTGGATTAATTGCGAAATCCAATCCAAGATTAGGAAAAGTTATAATATTTTGCATATTTACTCCTTATTAACCCTTTGATAGGGATATTTAGTTAGGGTTTACTATAGAGAGACTAGAGTGTTTAACAATGTTCTTAATGTATTTTTCAACATCGTTTGCACTGATTTTTGACAATATTTTTGTAAAATCAGAAACATTACCACCTCCAAAAAAGGCATCAACTTGGCTAATGCATAAATCATCAAAACTGTCAAGCATACGAACTTTTTTACCAGTGTACGCACGAACTATATTTTCAAGTTGAATTGTATCTACTGCAATAGTTTTCATCTCATTTTCAACGATTTCTCTAACTAGTTGAGGGTTTTTGCTTTGACCAGCGATTATAAAAGCGCCACCTTGAGGAAATTTATTGTATTCGCCTTCAAAATTTCTATCAATTAAATCTCGGCTATAAAGTTCGCTATATAATTTTGATGATTTTCCAAGTAAATATTCTGAAGAAATATTTGCAAGAATTTCGTGATGAGTTAAATCATCAGCAACAGTATTTTCTTTGAAACCAAGCATAAATAAAGGTAAAGAAACCTCCATATTAACCGAAATTTCGCTCGTAACGACAGTTTCGGGTTCAGTTTTATAATCTCGAGATTTCAATGAAACGGAAGGCTTAGGGTATATTTTCTCGGCCATATTAACAACCAAGTCGAAATCAACATCACCAGCAACACAAAGTACCATATTTGATGCATTGTAGAAGACTTTGTGGCATAAATAAAGCATTTCAGCATCTATTTTTGCAATGCTTTCAACAGAACCTATGATAGACTCTTTTATAGGATGACTGTGATATAGCGCTTCGAAAAGATTTACAAAACAAATCCAATTTGGACTATCTTCGACCATTTTTATTTCTTGTCCTATAATTCCTTGCTCCTTTTCAACACTTTCTGGTGTAAAATAAGGATTTGCAACAAAATTTAGTAATATTTCAAGATTTTTTTCGAATTTATCAGTTCCTTCGAAATAATAAGCTGTCATAGTTTGACTTGTGAAAGCGTTTGGAGATGCTCCAGTTTCTCCGAAAAGTCCCAAAGCGTTTGTACCATCGGCTTGATCGAACATTTTATGCTCCAAATAATGAGCAACGCCTTGAGGAGTTTCAAAAGAACCTTCGTTTGTCGTGAAAATACTATCAACTGCTCCGTAATTCGTTGCAATAATGGCATATGTTTTAGAAAATCCTTCTTTAGGGAAATAACAAACAGTTAAGCCGTTTGAAAGTACTTTTTTTTGCATATTAATCATTTTTAAGGTCTCCTTTTAAGAAGAAAATTGTATCAATTGTTACCATTAAGGCAGCATCAATAATTTGTTGTTTTGATACCGAGTCAATAGCAGAAATAAGCTCATCTATTTCATCATCAAGACAACAAATCGCTTGTCCTAAATAAAAGTCTTCAAGAGCATATTTTGAGTCTTTTGCAGAATTTAGGTTGTTTAAAAGGGTAAGTTTTGCAGAATTTATTTCTTGTTGTGAGAAATTTCCTTGCTGAATATCAAAAAATTGTTTTAAAATAGCCTCTTTGGCGATTTCAAAATTATGAACCTCAATGCCAGAGTTTACGCTCATTACACCCTTGATTTTTTCAATATTTGAAGAGGCATAATAACAAAGCGACATAGCTTCGCGAACGTTTTCAAATAATTTTGAAGTCGTACTGCCACCGAAAATAGTGTTGAACATAGCTAGAGCAGGGTATAGAGGGTCATTTGCTAAAATATTAGTTCTAAAACCGATAGAAAGTTTGCCTTGTGAAATGTTCATAGTTTCAACAATCTCTGTAGTATTTGGAGAATAACTTACACTTTGAAGTTTTGAAACTAGCGATTTTCTAGCAGGTATCTTTTGTAAATCTAAAGATGAAATATCGCTAGAACCACAGTAGAAAATTTCAACTTGAGAGTTGTTTATTATATTATTGTATTGTTTAAAAAGATTGCATTCATCAATGTTTTTGGCACTTTCTATAGTCCCAAAGCGACTTAAACCAAAAGGCTCATTTTTGCACATAATCTCAAACATACGTGTATTTGCATAACTTCTTTTATCGTTTTTTACACTATTGATTCTATTTATAAGATTATTTTTTTCATTCTCAACGATGTTTTTATCAAACTTTTCACACTCTACTAACGGATTGTAAATAATATCGGTTAAAATATCAAAAATCTCTTTTAGTAGGTTTTCGTTGTTTACAAATTTACTGTCTATAACGTCACAAACGAAAGACATACATAAAAATTCACCTTTTTTTCTAATGATAGGCTCAATTTTTGCACCATATAAATAGTCTAATTTTTTACTAATAAGTTCAATACTTGGATAATTTTTCGATCCAGAAAGTAAAATGTGAGGCAAAATCGCCATAAAACTAGGATCAATAGTATTTATAGGACGCAAAAAAGTTAAAGATAAGCACTCAGTGCTGAATTTATTTGTTGATATTGATGTAAGATTTACACCATCTGAAATTTTAATTTTGTTCAAAATGTGACCTCCTAATGAAATTTAACAGATATTATAATTATACCACAAAAATATTTTTAAATCAATAAAAGGAAAAAATAAGTATGGTAAAATATGTAAAAATTTCAAAATTGGTATTTAAAATATTATAAAAAGTAAAAATATACAAAAATATTACATAAAAATAAAATATTTGGTAAAAAGTGCATAAAAAGAGTATTTTTTAAACTAAATGTATTGTTCTAGATATGTGTGAAAAAGCCTTTAAACAAGGGGAATACGCAAAAAATAGTGTTTTTAGATAAAAATAGATGTTCATTTATGTTGAAAATTGATGAAGAATAGCACTTTACAAACTGTTGAATTTTGTGTATAATTATTAATACGATAACATTTTAGGAGCAGGTATATGAAAACAGATTTTTCTCGAATTATTTCAAATTTAAGAAAAGAAAAAAATTTAAGTCAACGCGAAGCATCGGAACATCTTGAAATTTCACAGGCTCTTTTGAGTCATTACGAAAAAGGGATGAGAGAACCGGGGCTTGCTTTTGTTGTGCGCGCAGCTGATTATTATAATGTATCTTGCGACTATTTACTCGGCAGGAGCTTAGATAAACACGGATCGTCTTTATCAGCAAATCAAATTCACGATACATCAGAAGACAAAGATAATATTTTAAACGGTAGCGTTGTTGCCATGCTTCAAAAAAAATTAATATTAAATTCGATTTCACTTTTAATAGATGTGGTAGGTCGTACTAAAAATAAAGATTTAATCAATGAAGTAACATCATATTTTCATTTACCTATATACAAAGTATATCGTTATCTGTCAAAACAGTCTGTAAATGAAAAACTTTTTAGTTCAGGAGAACAATATTTCGAGGCACTTTGTGATGCAGAGCAAAAAATTTCAGAAATGAAAATAAAGTCTGTATCTATTAATGATGATTGTTATTTAAGTATAGAAAAAAATGTTGATTTAGCAGATTTATCAAATGAGAATCTATTAAAATCATATCCCAAACACGCACCATCGTTATTTTCTGTAGTACAATCGGTATCAGATAAGATAACAATAACTACTAATCCTAAAACAAAAACAAAACCTAAAAAAGCAAAAACCACAAAAAAATAAATGTTTACTAAATTTTTTTGCTAATAATTAAGATAATTATTTTACAAATGTATTCGCCATTAAAAGCTTATTAATACTATATATAGTATGCAAATGTTACAGTTTGAAATTAATTATTAGCATAAATAGTGCAAAAAAATCATAAAAAGTGTTGACAAGTTATTCGAGTTGTGATATTATAATTAAGCAGTGTTCGAGGGAACACAAAAATGCTGGTGTAGCTCAGTTGGTAGAGCAGCTGATTTGTAATCAGCAGGTCGGGGGTTCAAATCCGTCCACCAGCTCCAATAAAACTAAGGTTTTATAGAATAATGTGAATATGGGAGATTTCCCGAGCGGCCAAAGGGGGCAGACTGTAAATCTGTTGTCGACGACTTCGATGGTTCGAATCCATCATCTCCCACCATATTTCAAAAAAAGCATAAAACTTTCGATGATGATTTGAAAGTCGGCTCTTAGCAAGGTGCCAGTGGCACGTTGCAACCGACGTGGCTTTTCCACAGAAAAGCGAATCCATCATCTCCCACCATATTTCAAAATAGCATAAATTTTCGATACAGCAAAAAAAATAAAATAAGCATAAAACAACTTGTTAATATGCTGGTGTAGCTCAGTTGGTAGAGCAGCTGATTTGTAATCAGCAGGTCGGGGGTTCAAATCCGTCCACCAGCTCCAATAAAACTAAGGTTTTATAAGAATAATGTGAATATGGGAGATTTCCCGAGCGGCCAAAGGGGGCAGACTGTAAATCTGTTGTCGACGACTTCGATGGTTCGAATCCATCATCTCCCACCATATTTTAAAAAATAGCATAAAACTTTCGATAATGATTCGAAAGTCGGCTCTTAGCAAGGTGCCAGTGGCACGTTATAATATGCGTGTTTTTTACAGAAATGTTAAATTCTTATGATTAGAAATTAATCTGTTAATATGCTGGTGTAGCTCAGTTGGTAGAGCAGCTGATTTGTAATCAGCAGGTCGGGGGTTCAAATCCGTCCACCAGCTCCAAACGTTCTAGTATTGCTAGGGCGTTTTTTGTTTTAAAGTACATATTTTGAGATTTGAGGTTGTTTATGCAGTGTATTTTACAATCAAAAAGATTGGTATTTCGAAAAATAACCGAAAATGATTTTGATGCATTAAAGGTTATATTGCAAAATGAAATGACTATGTATGCCTGGGAGCATGCTTTTTCAGATGAAGAAATTAAACAATGGATTACAAAGAATATAGAACGATATCATTGTGATGGTTTTAGTTATTTTTTAGTTTCAACTAAAGAGTCTAAAGAAATCATAGGCGTTGCAGGTCCTCTCATTGAGCGTATTGGTGATGATAAATTTGTAGGTATAGCTTACATTATTGATAATAAATACTGGGGCAGAGGCTTTGGTTTTGAATCTGCAAAGGCAAGCTTAGATTATGCTTTTGAAATATTAAAAGCTGAAAAAGTTGTTGCAGAAATTAGACCAAACAATACTTCATCTCGGAAAATTGCAGATAAGTTAAATATGAAAATTCAGTTTCAGTTTGACAAAATATATAATGGTAAAATTTTGCCACATTTAGTTTATAGCATAAATAAAAATGCAAAGAATTATTAAAAAGAGGAATCGTATGAAGAAAATAATCGTAATATTACTTGCGTGTACAGTTTTGTCAGCGTGTAGTTTTTTGTCACAACAAGATGAAATAGAACAAAATATTTTAACTGAAATTGTTGAAACCGAAATTGTTGAAACTGATGTTGATGAAGAAATTGTCGAAGAGTATGAAATAGCAGAAGATGTTGAGGTTGAGCCTGAAGAAGATATTTATGTTAGAAGTGAAGAAACTGTTAATATTAACGATTTTACTGAACAAGAAATAATCGAGCTAAAACAGAGATTTTTTACTCAAGGAGTGCAACTTAACGTTAGCGGAGAAATAGACGATGATGTTATTACAGCACTCAAAACTATCGCTTTAGATGAAGATTTGGCAGATGGGGTGATCAATATTGATGATTTATTAGAATTCTTTGCTCTTACAGATTCGAATTTTGCAGATACTTCTGATGGGTATTTAATGTTAACAAATAAATCTTTAGCACTTCGTTATGATTATGTACCAGAGACTACTAAGGTGGTAAATGTAGATTCTACGAAGACAATCTACTTGGAAACAGAGACCGCTGAGGCTATGGAAGCAATGTTTAAAGCAGCTCTAAACGATGGAATCAGGCTGGTTTTAGTAAGCGGATATCGTGATTTTGATTACCAAAATATGCTTTTTGAAAGAAAAGTTGCAAGCATAGGTTATGAAGATGCTAATAAAATTGTTGCTCGTCCAGGTGAAAGTGAACATCAAACCGGTTTCGTAGCAGATGTATCGTGTTCTTCGGTGGGATATTCTCTTGTTGAAAATTTTGACGAAACACAAGAATACCAATGGTTAGCAGAAAATGCTGCTAATTACGGATTTATTTTAAGATATTTAGAAGATAAAGTTGACGTAACAGGTTATACATATGAACCGTGGCATTATCGCTATGTTGGTGATGTTGAAATTGCAAAATTTATCACAGAAAATCATTTAACTCTAGAAGAATACCACGAGTTGTATATGAATTAATAAAATAGGCTGTGTCACAATAAAATGTGTCATAGCCTATTTCTTTCTTTATAATTATGAATTTTTGAAATGCTTACTTTGATTTCTTGTATCAATTTTTCCGATTTCTCATTTACAATTGAATTTTAACATAATTATAGCAAGTCTATAACTTTTTTTTGTAAAAAATTCAGCTCTTTTTTAGGGCGTTTTATCACAACTCACTTTTTTAAGTAAGTGCAAACGAAGAAAATAAGGTCAATCACAATAATCCTAAAATATCAATAGATGAAAAAACCGACCTTGTAAAAAGTCGGTTAATTTTTTATTTTGATGAGATTACATCACTCATATCGTACATTTTAGGTTCTGTGCAATTAGCAAGAAAACTAGCGGCGTCAATCGCTCCATTAGCGAAAACTTCGCGTGATAACGCACTATGCTTTATTTCGATAATTTCATCGTGCCCAGCGAAAATAACGCTGTGCTCGCCAACTATAGTGCCTCCACGAATGGCAGAAATACCAATCTCTTTGGAATCTCTTTTTTGTCTTACTTGTGATCTATCATACACATAATGTGTATCTTGTGGTAAAGCATCTTTGACAGAATTTGCAAGCATAAGCGCAGTTCCAGAAGGTGCATCTAATTTTTGGTTATGATGTTTTTCAATAACTTCAACGTCATAATTTTCACCTAAAATACTTGCACATTTTCTAAGCAAATCCATCATAAGATTTATGCCAATTGACATATTGCCAGATTGGAAAACAGGAATTATTTTAGATGCATTGTGAATTTTTTCAAGGTCATCTTCAGTATATCCTGTAGTGCATAAAACAAGTGGAGTTTTGGTTTTTATTGAGTAATCTAAAAGGTCATCAAGCGCTGACACATTTGAAAAGTCTATAATAGCATCGCATTTGCCAGTAAATTCATTTAAGTCTGAAAATACAGGGAAATCACCATTTTTTTGGTAAAATTTATCAAATCCTGCAACTATTTTTACAGTTTCTCTAGTTTCGCAAAGGGCAGTTATTGCTTTTCCCATACGACCGTTGCAACCAGAAAGAGCAATTCTTGTCATTTAAACACGTCCTTATTTTTGAATTTTTATTCCTGCGTCAATCATACAATTCGCAAGTTTTTCTTTGTTTGCTGGAGCCATTTCGTATAATGGTAAACGAAGTGTGTCGTTGTATCCCATCATTCCAAGCGCAGTTTTTACTGGTATAGGATTTACTTCGCAAAATAGTGCATTCATAAGGTCTAAATATTTGCTTTGCATAGCAGTTGCAGCAACAAAATCACCTTTTTTACATAATTCAACGATTTGTGCAGTTTCTTTTGGTAAAATGTTAGACAAAACAGAAATTACACCTTGTGCACCTAGAGCCATAAAAGCTACAATTTGATCATCATTACCAGACCAAATATTAAGTTCATCTCCACATTTTGCACGAATTTGTGCAACCATTGAGATATCTCCGCTAGCCTCTTTAACACCATTGATGTTAGGATTTTTTGCAAGTTCAACATATGTATCAATTGCAATACCAACGCCAGTTCTTGATGGAACATCGTATAAAATTATAGGAATATTCACACTGTCAGCGATTGCGTTGAAGTGAGCAATAAGACCACGTTGTGTGGTTTTATTGTAATATGGTGTAACACAAAGAAGTGCATCAGCACCAACTTCTTCAGCGTATTTTGAAAGAGCAATAGCATAAGCTGTATCATTAGAACCTGTTCCTGCAATTACAGGAACACGTTTAGCAACTGTATCTACAGCGAATTTTGTAACATTTTTATGTTCTTCGTCATTCAAAGTACAAGTTTCGCCTGTTGTTCCACAGATTGTGATAGAGGCAGTGCCATTTTCTATATTAAATTCAATTAATCTTTCAAGTTCGACATAATTTACCGAGCCATCATCATTAAATGGCGTACAGATTGCAACATTTGCACCTGTAAAAATTGGTTTTTTCATAAATAACCTCCGAGTTTATTTTTTTGTTATGTAACCTTGGTCACAAAGAAGTTCAGCCATTAAAACAGCACCACCAGCAGCACCACGAAGCGTGTTGTGTGAAAGACTTACGAATTTGTAATCGTAAACGTGGTCTTCTCTTAAACGTCCAATAGAAACACCCATACCACCGTATAAATCACGGTCTAAACCGGTTTGTGGGCGATTATCTTCTTCGAAATATGTAAGGAATTTTTCTGGAGCAGAAGGAAGGTGAGCTTGAGTATTTTCGAAATTAGCCCATTTATCTAAAATTTGTTCCATAGTTGGTTTCTTGTCAAATTTAACAAAAACAGCAGCCATATGACCATCTTTTACAGGTACACGAATACATTGCGCTGTAATTACTGGACTAGTTGCATTTTCGATACCATTTTCAGTAACTTTACCCCAAACTTTCATTGGTTCTTTTTCAGATTTTTCTTCTTCACCACCAATATATGGAATGATATTATCTAAAATTTCAGGAGCAGTTTCAAAAGTTTTACCAGCACCAGAAATAGCTTGATATGTACAAACAGTAACATTTTTTATGCCATATTCATCAAGTACTGAAAGTGCAGGGACATAACTTTGGATAGAGCAATTAGATTTTACAGCTATAAATCCACGTTTTGTGCCAAGACGTACTTTTTGTTGTTCAATAACTTTAGAGTGTTCAGCATTGATTTCTGGGATAATCATTGGAACATCAACAGTGCCACGATTTGCGCTATTGTTTGAAACAACTGGACATTCTAGTTTTGCATATTTTTCTTCAAGAGCTAAAATAGCTTTTTTGTCCATATCAACTGCACAGAATACAAAATCTACCATTGATGCGATTGTTTCAGCGTCTTCAGATGCATCAAAAATAATCATATCTTCCATAGATTTTGGCATCGCTTGATCTAAAGACCAGCGTGCAGCCTCTTTATATGTCTTGCCTTTTGAACGAGAGCTTGCAGCTAGAGCTGAAACTTCGAACCAAGCGTGATTTTCTAATAACGTAGCAAATCTTTGACCTACCATACCAGTAGCTCCGATTATACCCACCTTGTATTTACTCATAATATCCTCCTATGTACACCTTATTATATGAAAAAATATAGTCAAATGTAACAAAAAATAAAAAATTTAATAGAAATATAAAAAAATTGGTTGATAAACAGGCATAAAATATACTATAATAGAAAGTGAAATAATTTTTGACATTTCTTAAAATAGCACATCTCGTAGTTTATGAAACAAAGTATCAGTTTTAAAGCTTTTTTTAAAGTTTAAAATTGATTTTTGAATTAACATATTTTACCAATTTTATACTTATTGAATTAAAGCAATCGACTTTCATTTTTAGTTTTCTCATCTTTGGTCGATAAAATTGATGAAATAAGTTTCTACAACTTGAGATTTTGGTTATATATTTATGCAGATTTCAACCACTTAGGTTTATATTCATTATCTTTAATTTTATGCTATATATTTTTAATTGTCAATAGAAAATGAAAGGATTTTTTACAATTTATGAATTTTTTTGGAAAACGCACAATAATTTTAGCTCTGATAGGTCTTTTATCAGTTAATATATATGTAAATGCTTTGGCAGATTCGCTAGTTGACCCAGAAGGAGATGTAAGTTCTCAAACTGTTGTCGAAGAAACAACCGAGTCTGACGTTACAACTGAAGACGAAATAAGCTCAGACACACAAACTGAAAGCGACGCACAAGAAGAAACAACTACGCAAGATACAACCGATGTTGAAAGCAACACAGAAAATACACCCGAAGAGCCAGTTATTGATGACGATTTTTTTGTTGAATTAATTGCGCAGGATATTTTTGATGATCAAGATATTTTAAATCCAGTGTTAAAAATTGGGTTTTTATACGGGTCAGATGCCGTTGCAACAACGAATTTGGACAATTATACAGGCAGTGGACATTCTTTTGGTTATTTTGACGATAACTATAATTTTACCAGTTTATTCCAAACTGACTACGAAGCGATTTCAATTTTAAAAAATGATAATATATATTTAGGCACAGATGGACTGTATTATGACACAAAACTTTCGAACTCTCAAGGTTTAGTTGGGGCGTATAGCATTGAATTATCTGTTGTGTATGATAATGCAAACGATGCCTTATATAAATCTATGACAGTTCACGACGATGCTTTTCCTGTATATATCGACGGAGTTTATAAAGTTCGTGTAGATTCTTTTTCTACCGAAGCAAATGCACAATCAGCACTAGCTACTATTAGAAGTGAAACTGGAGATGCTAATGCTTATGTGGTTTACCCAAGAACGGATTTATATACGGTAACTAGCACAAAATCAATCAAAGTTTTATTTCAGTTTGCTGATAACGGTAAAGATTTTGGTGTGCTACCAAACGGTGATATAACTTGGACTAAAGGTTATCGCTATTACGGTGGATTTGAATATTCTCGTCTAAGTGGTGGCGATATAACGGTTGTAAATGTTGTTACAATGCAGGACTATGTAAAAGGTGTTGTGCCTTATGAAATGAGTGGTAGCTGGGAAATTGAGGCGTTAAAAGCTCAAGCTCTTTGTGCAAGATCGTATGCATTTAATTGTATTGGTAAACATTCAAAATATGGTTTTGACTTGTGTAAGTCTACTTGTTGCCAAGTTTACAATGGTACAGGCAGTGCAACGACTAACTCAGATGCGGCAGTTGACCAAACTTATGGTGAATATATTGATTATCAAGGAGCGATAGCTACAGGGTATTTTTATTCATCAAATGGTGGTGCAACGGAAAACTCGGAAAATGTTTGGAGCGAAGCAGTACCATATTTGCGAGCAAAAATCGACCCATATGAAAGGTCAGCAGAGGTTTACAATGGTGTGTGGGAAGTTACCGTTACTAATTCGCAAATAGCAGCTATTTTACAAGCTAAAAATTATAATATCAGTGGTGTTTCAAATATGTATATCAAAAAATATACAGACATCGGCAACGTCTATACACTAACTGTTGTTGACACGAATGGCAAAGAGTATGATTTCTCGAAAGAACTTGCTCGAACGATTCTGAATAGCACAACTTACGGTGTGTCGGTAAATAGTATTCGTTATAGGATAAATGAAGTTATGGAAGGCGATACAGCGCCAACTGCAGGCGAAGTTTACATAAATGACGAAAAATATAGCACGGATAACGGTTTTTATATAATCGGACAAGATGGGATAACTCAGTCTTCTGACATCAATGGAATGTATGTATTGACTGCTGACGGCACAAATGAAATTCAGGCAAGTGAAAGTACGGATAATTCAATATCTCACGCAGACGGCGAATATGTAATATCAGGGCGTGGTTGGGGACATAATGTCGGTATGAGCCAATATGGCGCAAAACATATGGCAGAGGCTGGATTCACATATGACCAAATCATCGAATTTTATTTCGACGGAACAACTGTTAAGAAAATAGGGTAGGCATTACTGGTGTAATTTAAATTTGCTTATGGAAAGCAACAATATAAAATATAAAAAAGGAAAAAATAAATGAAAAGACAAGATTTTGGTTTTGATTTACCAGAACATTTAATAGCACAAACTCCACTTGAAAAACGAGACAGTTCACGTTTGCTTACATTAAATAAAGAAACGGGCGAAGTTGGACATCATACTTTCCGTGATATTTTAGATTATCTAAAAGAAGGCGATTGCTTGGTGTTAAATAACTCGCGAGTAATCCCAGCACGTCTTATAGGCTCAAAAAAGGACACTGGTGGAGCAATTGAGCTAGTTCTATTACGAGATATGGGTGACAATGTTTGGGAGTGTCTAACAAAACCTGGTAGACGAGCAAAGGTTGGCGCTAGATTTGTTTTCGGAGACTGTTTAGAGGCAGAAATTGTGGAGGTTATCGAAGGTGGAAATCGCTTGATAAAATTCTACTACGAAGGCGTATTTTTAGAAATTTTAGATGCACTTGGCTCTATGCCACTTCCACATTATATAAAAGAAAAATTGGAAGATAAAGAGCGTTATCAAACCGTTTATTCTAAAGATAGTGGCTCTGCTGCAGCTCCAACAGCAGGATTGCATTTTACGAATGAATTGCTTGAGGAAATTAAAAGTCGAGGTATAAATATAGCATTTGTCACTCTTCACGTTGGTTTGGGAACTTTTCGTCCTGTAAAAGCTGAAAATATTCTAGATCACGAAATGCATAGTGAATTTTATGTATTAGATGAGCAAAATGCTAAAATAATTAACGATACGAAAGACAATGGTGGACGAATTTTCTCAGTAGGGACAACGTCTACTAGAACAATCGAAAGTATCGCTGACGAAAACGGACGAGTACGTGCGCAGTCTGGATTTACAAATATATTTATTTATCCAGGATATACATTTAAAATAATAGATTGCCTAATTACTAATTTCCATTTGCCAGAAAGTACGCTTATTATGTTGATTTCAGCGTTTGCAGGTCGCGATAACATAATGAATGCTTATAAGATAGCAATTGAAAATGAGTATAGATTTTTTTCTTTCGGAGATAGTATGTTGATTTTTAAAAAGTAATATATTGAAAGGATGCGAAAAAAATGTTTAAAACGCCACTAGAAAAGCAATGGGACAAAATAATGAAACAAGAAACAGATTTCTTGAAAAAATCAGCAACAAAGAAATCTAACAAGGTTGACGAATTCTTATCGGAAAAAGTTCCAGACAAATTGCAAGGTACACTTAACACAGCATTTTCCAAATCCTTTTCCCTAATATTCGACAAAGGGACAACTTTCATTGAAAAAAGCTATAACAAAGAGGAAGAAATCCTTAAACACAAAGTAAATATGTATGCATACAATTTAAGACCTGATAACAAGCGTTTGAGACGTTTCGAAACTGCAAGTAGCAAGTCACAGGCAGTTAATGTAGCTGTTTCTGGTGCAAAAGGCGTAGGCTTAGGACTTCTTGGGATTGGACTTCCAGATATTCCGATTTTTATTGGTATGATATTAAAAGGAATATATGAAATCGCATTGCGTTATGGATACGAATATGACACTGAGGCTGAGCAATATTATATTTTGAGTATCATTGCTGGTTCCTTGTCGTATGGCGATTCAGCCTCTAATATCAACGCTAAAATCAACTCGTTTATAGTAACGGAAAAATTGCCAGATTACTACGATAAAGAAAATCAAATCAGAGTGGTTTCTAATGTTTTGTCTACAGAACTTTTGTGTATGAAATTTCTACAAGGACTACCAGTTGTTGGTGTAGTTGGTGGTGTTGCAGACGCGGTTTTTGTTAATAAAATCTTGGCTTATGCAAAGTTAAAATATAAACGCAGATTTCTGTATCGCAATATAACGCAAAGAAAATAATTTGCAAAAAATAAAAAAGAAAATGAGATAAAAAATGTTTAAATTAGTTAAAAATGAAGGAACTGCTAGACGTGGAGAATTTACAACTCCACACGGAACAGTTCAAACTCCGGTTTTTATGAATGTTGGAACGCAAGGTGCTATAAAAGGCGGTGTTTCGGCTTTGGATTTGAAAGATATTAAATGTCAAGTTGAGCTGTCTAATACATATCATTTGCACGTTCGTCCAGGTGATAAAGTAGTGAGACAAATGGGTGGTTTACATAAATTTATGTGTTGGGACGGTCCAATGCTTACTGATAGTGGCGGTTTTCAGGTGTTTTCGTTGGCAAAACTTCGTAAAATCAAAGAAGAAGGCGTGTATTTTGCATCACACGTTGATGGTAGAAAAATCTTTATGGGACCTGAGGAGAGTATGCAAATTCAGTCAAATTTAGGTTCGGATATAGCCATGGCTTTCGATGAGTGTATCGAAAACCCTGCGACGTATGAATATACAAAACAATCGTGCGAAAGAACGGTTCGCTGGCTTGAGCGTTGTAAAGTAGAACTTGACAGATTGAACGGTTTAGAGGATACTATTAATAAAGGACAAATGTTATTTGGCATAAATCAAGGTTCGACATATTCAGATTTGCGTATAAATCACATGAAAGAAATCGCAAAACTTGACTTACCAGGTTATGCGATTGGTGGACTTGCTGTTGGTGAAACTACAGAGGAGATGTATAAAACCATCGAAGTTGTAGAGCCACATATGCCACAAGATAAGCCACGTTATTTAATGGGCGTTGGTACACCATCGAATATTATCGAGGCTGTAGCACGTGGAATTGACTTTTTTGACTGCGTTATGCCAGCGAGAAATGCACGTCACGGCGTTCTTTTTACTTGGCACGGAAAATTAAATATTAAAAATGCAAAACACGAAATCTCGGATATGCCTATAGACCCAGATTGTGGCTGTCCAACTTGCAAAAACTTTACACGTGCATATTTAAGACATCTTATGAAAGCCGACGAAATGTTAGCGCTAAGACTTTGCGTAATGCACAATTTATATTTCTATAATGACCTTATGGGAAAAATTAGAGAAAACCTAGATAATGGAACATTTACTCAATTTAGAGCTCAATATAGTGAGAAATTATCGCAAAAATACGAATAAGAGGAACAATATATGGAAGAAACACAAGGACTTGTAATTCCTGTTCTTGCTTTAAGAGGACTTACAGCTTTTCCTAAAATGCACCTTCATTTTGATGTAGGTCGCGCGATGTCGGTAAAAGCTCTTGAAAAAGCAATGAAAGATAAGCAACAAATATTTTTAGTAGCCCAAGAAAGATTATCAACCGAAAAACCTACTTTCGATGATTTATATAAAATAGGAACAATATGTAAAATAAAACAAATTTTAAAAATGCCGAATGAAGGTAGCGTTAGAGTATTAGTCGAGGGCGAAAGTCGTGGAATTATCTTAAATGAAGTGCGTGAAAAACCGTTTCTAGTAGCTGAAATTGGAGAAATTTCTGACTATAATATTGAAATGACTAATCAACAAAAACAAGCTATTTCTAGAAAAATCATTGATAAATTTGATGAATATTTAGATTTTCAACAAAAAGTATCACCTGATATTTTAACGGCGGTTGTTGATAAAATTTCGCCTCAAGAAATCGCTGATTTTATTGCACAAAATATACCAATTGAAAATGCAAAAAAACAAAGATTACTTGAAGAAAGAAATGCGATTAAGCGTTCGGTTGCTGTTATTGAAATTCTAACGCAAGAAATTGAAATTCTTAAAATTCAAGATGATATCGCAAGAAAAGTTAAAGCTAGTGTTGATAAAAATCAAAAAGAATTTTATCTTCGTGAACAACTAAAAGCAGTACTTGATGAACTTGGTGAAAACGAAGGTGTTATCGCGGAGTATGATAGATACGTGCAAACTATAGAAAAATTACCTATTGAACAAAAAAATCGCGATAAATTACTAAGTGAAGCTAAAAAAATGCGTCGTTTAGGTTCATCTTCGCAAGAGGGTGCAGTAATTCGAAATTACCTTGAATTTGTGCTAAATTTGCCTTTTGACGTTGTAACAAAAGAGAAAAAAGACTTAGTTCGTGCAAAAAAAGAGTTAGATGCTAATCATTTTGGCTTAGAAAAGGTAAAAGAGCGTATTTTACAAACTTTAGCACTTCGTGAAGTTTCGGGTAATAAAAAAGGTTGTGTAATTTGTCTTGTAGGCCCTCCGGGTGTCGGCAAAACTTCGATTGCTAGCTCGGTTGCAAAGGCAATGGGTAGAAATATGGCTCGAGTTTCGTTAGGTGGAGTGCGTGATGAGGCTGAAATTCGTGGTCATAGAAAAACTTATATCGGAGCTATGTGTGGTAAAATCATCAAGGCTATGAACGAGGCAAAAACTGCGAATCCATTAATTTTGCTTGATGAAATTGATAAAATGACATCAGATATGCGTGGTGATCCAGCATCTGCTATGCTTGAAGTTCTTGATTTTGAACAAAATAGCACATTTGCTGACCATTATCTTGATATTCCATATGATTTGTCGCAAGTAATTTTCATAGCGACAGCTAATAATTTGGGAACAATTCCAAAACCATTACTTGATAGAATGGAAGTTATCGAGCTTAGTTCTTACACAAAATTGGAAAAATTTCATATTGCTCAAGACCATATTGTGCCAAAAATAATCAAAAAATACAATTTAAAACGTATTAAGCTCTCTGGCGATGCTATAAATGATATGATTTCTGGTTATACTCGTGAGGCTGGAGTTCGTGCGCTTGAACAAAATGTAGAGAAAATTATGCGTAAAATTGCGTTGAAAATGGTAACAGAAGGTCAAAAAACGTTCAATATTGATACTAATCTTGAAGAATATCTAGGCAAACCTCGTTATACCGAAGATGCTTTTTCTAAAAAAGACCAAATTGGTATCGTGAATGGACTTGCATATACTAGCGTTGGTGGAGTTATCTTACGCGTTGAAGTTAATGCAGTATCAGGCGATGGAAAAGTTAAATTAACAGGTAATTTAGGCAAAGTTATGCAAGAATCTGCAGAAATTGCATTAAGTTATACTCGTAGCATTGCAAAAGACCTTGGTTTAGAAGAAAATTTCCATAAAAAATACGATTTACACATACATTTCCCAGAAGGTGCAACGCCTAAAGATGGTCCATCAGCAGGTATTACAATGGCAACTGCAATAATCTCTGCATTAACAGGAAAACCTGTGCATCACGATGTAGCGATGACGGGTGAAATTTCGCTTAGAGGTAATGTTATGCCTATAGGTGGTTTGCGAGAAAAATCAATGGCAGCGTATCAAAATGGTATTAAAAAGGTTATAATATCACGTGAAAATCAAAAAGATTTAGAAGAATTAGATTTAGAAGTTCTTGAAAACGTTGAATTTATTATAGCAGACACAATGCACACAGTGTTGAAAAATGCACTAATTTCAAATGAAACAGAAGATATAAAGTTTCTTGCAAAAGAAATTTTAATTGATGCTGTAATTCAGTAAGTGAGGACAAAATGAGTATAAATATACACAACGTAGAGTTTATAAGGTCGGCTGTAAAACCATCAGACTTTCCACAAGACGGAATGCCACAAGTGGTTTTTTCTGGCAAATCAAATGTCGGAAAATCATCGACTATCAATAAACTTTTAATGAGAAAAAATTTCGCAAGAGTTGCGAATTCACCAGGTAAAACAGTGCATATCAACTTTTTTGAGCTTGATAAGCAAATGTATTTTGTAGATCTTCCAGGATATGGATATGCGAAAGTTTCTAAAGCAGAGCGTGCTCGTTGGGGCGCATTGATTGAGCAATATTTCAATATCAATCAATATATGGCGCTTGGAATTTTAATTGTAGATATGCGTCATAAACCAACGCAAGATGATATAATTATGGCAAATTGGTTTTTGCAATCAGGAAGACCGTTTTTAGTTATTGCGAATAAGCAAGACAAAGTGAAAAAAATGCAAAGAGAACCTAATTTAGAGATTATTCGCCAAAAATTACAACTTCATGACGGAGTTTCTATGGTGCAATTTTCTGCAGAAAAAGGCGATGGACGTGATGAGGTTTTAGAAATCATATCGAAATATGTTGATGATTTTTCACAAAGACAAGCGATTTTAGAAAAAATTGAACTTGAGACAGCTCAAGATGAAGAAGAAATTGGTCAGGAGTAGATAAAATGCAATATTTGCAAACAATGTTAATGTCTGCTGCTGCGGTTTTGATTTGTCTGAGTTTCCACGAGGCTGCACATGCTTTTGCTGCATATGTTTTAGGCGATACAACAGCGAAAGACCGTGGTAGAATGACGTTAAATCCGGTGTCGCACATAGATCCAATCGGCTTTATGGCGTTGCTTTTCTTTCATTTTGGTTGGGCAAAGCCTGTTCCGATAAATTATAGAAATCTAAAAAAACCAAAACTTTATTCAGCGATTATAGCGCTTGCAGGTCCGGTGTCGAATTTTTTACTAGCAATTGTATTATATACAGTGGCGTACGGTATGATTATGTTCAACTACAATGAGCTGACATATGCGTTAGCACAATTTTTGAATACCACTGCAATTATAAGTGTAGGTTTAGGCGTATTTAATTTGATTCCGATACCTCCGCTTGATGGCTCACACATATTAATTCCGTTACTTCCAAGAAAACAGCAACTTTTTATGATTCAAAATGCTCAATTTATTCAATTTGCTTTAATAATTGGTCTTTGTTTCAACATTTTAAATCTTCCACTTTATTTTTTAAGAAATATCGCAACTAGTGGAATTTTTGTGATAGTTAATGCTATTCTTTCTCTTTTGCCGTTTTAAATTTAAAAATCAGGATATACTTATATAAGGTGGTGAATTTATGATTTTTGACGTAATTTTGTTTATTTTATTGACTATTTTGGCAATTTTGGTTATAATATTAAGTGTGAAAATAACGCTTGAGATTGACTATAATGAACAAAAATTAAATGCTTTTTTGAAAATTCTTTGCTTTAAAATAGATGTTTTAAAAATTATACAAAAGTTTAAAAATAGAAAAAAAGAAGATATAGTTGATGATGAACAAGATGATGGTGAAAAGAAGAAGTTTACATTTGAAGTTAATAAAATAGATGATTATTTAAAAAAAATAAGTGATATTTTAGATGTATTAGAGCAATTTGCGTTCTGTTTTACTATTACAAAATTCGATGCTGATATTTCTATCCAAACAAAGGATAATGCTAGCACGGGTAAGCTTTTAGGAACATTTTGGGCGTTGTACGGAAATGTTACAGTATTTTTGCACAATAACTTTATAATTAAAAGCTATGATATTGATTTTTCGCCAATTTGGGATGCAGATAGCACGAAAATTGAAGGTATAGCTAAAATTATTCTCCATACGAGGATTTGTAGAGTTTTGTTCAACATAAAATATAAAAAAATCAGTGAAATAAGAAAGAGGGAACTTATATGAGCAATGTTTCAGATTTAATGATGCAAACGGTCGAAAAAATTCGCCAGGTGATTGATACAAACACGATAATCGGTGACCCGATTGTAACAGCCGATGGAACAACTCTTATTCCTATTACAAAAATGAGCATCGGAATCGGCTCTGGTGGTGCTGATTTAAAGTCAAAAGATGGTAGCATTAAAGATGGCTTTGGAGGAGGAAGTGGAGCTGGAATTACGATTTCACCAATAGCTATTGTAGTTATCTCAAAAGGAGAAACTAGAATTTTACCTATTAATGGACCAGCTAATACAACTGCTGATAGGGTAGTAGAGATGGTGCCAGATGTGGTTTCTAAAATTTCAGATTTGTTCGAAAAGAAGACAAAAAAAGATGATATAGAAGATTAATTATAAAAGCAGACATTAATTGTCTGCTTTTTGCTTGTATAAAAAGTTTTTATTTTGTGCTGTCGAGGTGTGTTTAGTGTGGACATTTACATTTAAGTTAGAATTTTAGCGTGAAAAAACGACATCAACTTTTGGTTGATGTCGTTTTTATATGTTTAGGATTAAATTTTAAGCTAGGCGTTGATTGTCTTTTTTGTTTGAAATAATTTGAAAAACTACCATCACTGCAACAATTATCAGACCAACGATATCGGTAATGTTTTCTGGATATATTAATAATAAACCAGTTAAAATACAAAGCACACGAGTTGGCATTGTAATTTCTTTTAACATATAACCAATCATACCTGCCGAAATTGCAACCATACCTACTGTTGATGTAATGGTAACAAGTATTATGTCAATTACGTTGGTGTCGATGAATAACAATGAGGTGTCAAATGCAAATGCAAAAGGAATAATGAACGCTGCAATCGCAAGCCTTGTTGCGTTAAACGCAGTTTTCATTGGGTTTGAACCAGCAATTGCCGAACCTGCATAGGCTGCAAGAGCAACTGGAGGAGTGATGTCGGCAACTATACCAAAGTAGAAAACAAACATATGTGCTGCGATGATATTAACATTCATACCAGTTACAAGAATTGGCGCACAAGTTGTTGCCATAATGATATAAGTTGCTGTAGTTGGAATACCCATACCTAAAATGATGCAACAAAGCATAGTTAAAAATAGTGCTATAAATAAGTTATTGCCAGCGATACCAACGATAGCAGAGATAAATATTTGACCTAAGCCAGTCATACTTACAGTGCCTGCAATGATACCAGCAACACCACAAGCAGCAGCAACTGATAGTGTATTTTTACCACCTGATTCTAAGGCATTAAAGAAACCAGGAACTGTCATACGATGATCTTTGTTAAACATACTAACAGCAATAGCTACAAGTGTTGCGAAAATAGCTGAACGTGACATAGTATAACCATCGATAATCATATAAACTAGCATTACAAGTGGAAGTAATAGATACATTTTAGGGATTAAATTTTTCCATTTTGGAAGTTGATCTTTTGGAATACCCATAAGGTTAAGTTTTTTTGCTTTAAAGTGAACCATTAAGAAAATACCTAGGAAATATAAAAATGCTGGCAAAATAGCTTTTTGAATGATTGTAGCGTATTCAACACCACACATTTCAGCCATTAAGAATGCTGCAGCACCCATAATTGGTGGCATAATTTGTCCACCAGTAGATGCACCTGCTTCAACAGCACCAGAAAACTCGGAAGGGAAACCAGTATCTTTCATCATTGGGATTGTAATGCTACCAGTAGTAACGGTATTACCAACAGAGCTGCCAGAAACCATTCCACAAAGAGCAGAAGAAATAACGGCAACTTTTGCAGGTCCACCAACACCAGAACCGGCTATCGCATTAGCACAAGAAATGAAAAAGTCTGAAATTCCAGTTGCTTCTAAAAATGCACCAAAAATGATGAAAAGTACTATATAAGTTGAACAAACACCGATTGGAACACCTATAACACCTGTAGTTGTGTAAAATAGATTGTAAACAATACGGGTAAGTGAAAGTCCAGAGGCAAAACAGTATGCAATGAAACAACCAGAAACGATTACGATAGGAATACCAGTAACACGTCTACACGCTTCGGCTAAAACGATTATACCAATTATACCAAGAATAACCTCAATATCGCCTATACGAGAGGCTTTTGCTATAATAGTATTCAAGTTAAATACGTAATAAAGGAAACTTGCAGCACCAGTTAAACCTAAAATCCAATCATACCAAGGAATGAAGTTTGTTTTTTGATTACCACCTTTAACTCTTGGAAAAATAGCGTAAATTAAGATGATAACACACGCTAAAAATGAGCATCTTCTAATTTGTTCGCCCCACGTTGAGAACATATTCATCCACACCATAAAAAGTGAAAAGGATATAAGCATAATTTTTATAATAAGTTTTGGAGTACCCTCAAATTGTCTTATGTTGGCCTCTCTGTCATATTTTTTCATTATGTCATCTAATGAATTTGGATCTATTTGTTCTTTGGGTTTCTTTTTAAAAGCCATAAAACTCCTCCTTTAATTTTTATATTCTAATAAAATGTGACGAGTATCGCCACATAGCTCTTTTAAGCTTATCTCTTGTTCGTTTATTTTTAAAATATGGTCGTAAACAGGGCTTATACTGTAAATTAGGTTAGTCATAACAGTATTTATATTCCCAACAACCATTCCGCCATCATCAGTTTGTGTTAGCGTCTGTCCTTCTAAAATTTCAGATTGAACACCAGCACCAAAATGATAATAAAGCGTTTCATAAACCATAATTTGTGAATTTTCGATAACGTATCTATCTTCTACTAAACTTTGATTTACTGAGTGCTTGAATCCCACAGAAAATTTCCCACCCTCAAAAAGCTCATAACTAGCAATAGTTTTGCCGGTATTAGCGTCTTTTATGACCAGACAATCTCCTGTATTATTCAATGTAAAAATAGCAGTCACAGCGACAAAAATCACTGCGACTACTAAAATAAGTTTTAAATTTTTACCCTTAAAAATTCTCACTTAGCCTAAAACACCAACTTCTTGGTAGTATTTTAAAGCACCAGGGTGGAATGCTGTTGGAACACCTTCAACTGCAGATTCAAGGCTTAATTCTAGGAATTTAGCGTGACCATCTTGAAGCGAAGAAAGGTTTTCAAACATTGCTTTTGTTAAGTCGTAAGCAACATCTTCAGAAACACTATTTGCAATGATTAAAGCAGCACTTACGCTTACAGTTTGGATATCTTCAGAAATGCCGTTGTAAGTGTCAGCAGGAACTATTGTTTTAGTATAGAATGGGTAGTCTGCGATTAATTGGTCAGCGTGAGCATCATCGATAGAAAGTAATTTAACGTCTTTAGTTAAAGCAAGTTCAACAACGGCAGTTGTAGGAGCACCAGCTGTAACGAAAGCTGCATCAATTTTACCATCTTTTAGAGAGTCAGCAGCATCAGAGAAACTACCATTTACTTTTGTGATATCAGTGTTGATGTCGATACCATAAGCAGCAAGGATTTGAGTTGCATTGAATTCAACACCAGAACCTGCGTCACCAACGTTTATAGTTTTGCCTACTAAGTCTTCAACGCTGTTGATTTCAGTAGTACAAATGATTTGACAAGTTTCAGCGTAGATGTTAGCAACAGCTGAGAAAGAGTCGAAAACGCCGTCTTCAGCGAATAAGTCAGTACCGTTTGCAGCATAGTACATAACGTCGTTTTGTACGATAGCAAGTTCAGCTTCACCGTCTTCGATGTCGATGATATTAGTTTTTGAAGCACCAGAAGAAACAACTGTTAGATCACAAGTGTCCATTTTATCATTTAGTACTGTTGCCATAACGCCACCTACTGGATAGTAAGTACCTGTAGTACCACCAGCATCGAATGTTAGGTTAACTTCTGAAGTATTACAACCTGTTAGAAGAGCAGATACTATTAAAACTGACGCCATTAGTGATGCGATTTTTCTTTTCATAAATTTAATCCCCTTTTTTAATATGGATAGAAAAATTCTAAATTTTCTATTTAAATGAATTATAACATATTTTAAAATGCATTTCAAGACGTATTTTACAGCTTGGTAACAATTTCAGCTATTTGTACTAAATTTTAGAAATAATAAGGAATAATCAAGTTATTTTGACTAATTAGAATCTGTATATCAGATAATTAACGAAAAAATTTAGTTCTTAATATAATGATGTAGAATATGCTTTTGCAAGAAAAGAAAATGTAAAATTCATTTAGAATTTCATCAAAAAAAGTAAAAAAATCAAAATCCACTCGATTTTTTAGTGATTTAAACTGATATTTGTCGAAAAAATACGTTCAATACTAAGTTTTTAAGGTTAGTTAATATAATTATAGCATATCTAAATTAAATTTATTCTATAGTGAATATAATATGAAAAGTTAATAATTTATTCTTATTTTATTGATATATTTCACAAAATGTAGTATAATAATATAAGATTTATAAAAAAGTATATTTAGGAGGGTAACTTAATGATTTACAACGGAAAAGAAATTAAAAAACTTGGCTTTGGACTTATGCGCTTACCTATGATTGAAAATGAAATCGATATTGAGCAAACTAAGCAAATGGTTGATTTGTTTATGGAAAACGGATTTACTTATTTTGATACAGCTTATGGTTACATCGACCAACGCTCTGAAGGTGCTGCTAAAACTGCACTTGTAGACAGGTATCCTAGAGAATCTTTCCAAATCGCAACAAAACTTCCTTCGTGGGCAAGCACTCAAACAGCTGAAGAAGCAAGAAATATGTTCTATACATCTTTAAAAAGAGTTGGCGTAGATTATTTCGATTTTTATTTATTACATAACGTTGGTGGGGAAAGAACACAAGTTTTCGATAAATTTGACTTGTGGAACTTCGTAATCGAACAAAAAGCTCTTGGTAAAATCAAAAATATTGGTTTTTCTATGCACGATACAGCAGATGCACTTGATGAATTACTAACAAAACATCCTCAAGTTGATTTTGTTCAACTTCAAATCAACTATGCAGACTGGAATGACAAAGTTATTCAATCTAAAAAATGTTACGAAGTAGCTACAAAACATAACAAACCAGTTATTATTATGGAACCTATTCGTGGTGGTGCTTTAGCAACTCCTCCACCACAAATTCAAGAGATTTTCGATGCCTCTAATATGAACTTAACATATCCTCAATGGGCATTAAAATTCGCTGCATCATTAGATAATGCGATGGTAGTTTTAAGTGGTATGTCTACGCTTGAACAAATGCAACAAAATGTTGAATTTATGAGTAGTTTTGAAAAAATTAACGAACAAGAAAATGCTGTAATCGAAAAAGCTCAGGAAGTATTAGCGACAATTCCATCAATACCTTGCACAAACTGTCGTTACTGCGTTCCAGACTGTCCTATGGAAATTGCTATACCTAATTTGCTAGCAGCTATGAATAAAAACTTAGTTTATGGTGATTTAAATGGTGCAAAAAGAGCATATTTCTTTGCTACTAAAAACGGAAAACACGCTAGCTCTTGTATAGCTTGTGGAAGATGTGAAGGCGTTTGTCCTCAGTATATTAGCATTATTGACCATCTTGCAAAAATTTCAGATGCATTAGAAGGTTAGTAGATAATAAAATATAAAACCACCGATTTTAAGCAAGTCGGTGGTTTTGTGATGATTTTTAAATGAAATATTATGCATTGTGCATAAAATAATATGGACAAAGATTAAAAAATATGGTATAATATTACAGGTTATAAGATGCTTGTTTTATAACTAGAGAATATGATATCCATAAATTGAGGGAGGACTTAGAAATGGAATATATGAAACTTAGTAATGGCGTAGAAATGCCAGCAATTGGCTTTGGTGTTTTTAGAGCTGAAAGCGGAGAAGAAACTGTTAATGCGGTTAAATGGGCACTTGAAGCAGGGTATAGACACATTGATACAGCTTGCGTATATAAAAACGAAGAAAGCGTTGGTCAAGGAATGAAAGAAAGCGGCGTTGCTCGTGAAGATATTTTCCTTACAACTAAAGTTTCAAATGCTGCAGTTCGTGCAGGCGAAACAATCAAAAACTTCAACGAAAGGGATATGTCAACTTAAAATAGTACAACTTAGAGCTTTTCAATAATTAGATTTCTTTTTTCAAATTCGGATGGTGAAAGATAACCTAAAGTACCATGGATACGAATATTATTATACCAATTA
>JAWXUP010000031.1:0-27964 GCA_044426345.1 Clostridia bacterium
ATTAACTGACGCTAGCATTTGAGTAAGATAAGTGATAAGCGCACTGATATTACCAACTTCTAACTCACCTGCTCCTAAAGCACGGCTACCAAACCATAAAACAGCGATCGTAGCAAAGTTTACAACTACTGTCATAATTGGCATTTGCAAAATTGTTACACGATATGCTCGTACACCAGTTAGTCTAAGGTCGCTATTTACACCTTCGAAACGGTCACATTCGTGGCCCTCTCTAGTTAAAGCTTTGATTACACGAACGTTAGTTAAAATTTCTTGAACATTAGAGTTTAGTGCATCAACTTTAGTTTGTAAAAATCCAAATTTTTTATATGAAAACATTAAAATTAGAAAAATTACAATACTAAGCGCTGGAACTAAAAGTAGGAAAATGAATGATAAACTTGGACTTAACATATACGACATAAAGATAGCTCCGACCAACATACCTGGTGCACGGAACATCATTCTAAGGCACATTACAACGATTTGTTGCATCTGCGTTATGTCATTTGTGAGACGAGTAACTAGTGAACCAGTACTGAATTTATCGATATTTGCAAAAGAAAAATCTTGAATTTTCTTGAAAACATCAGCTCTAAGGTCACAAGCAAAGTTTACAGAGGCTCTGGTCGCACAAAATGATGCAGCAACTCCCGATAAAACAGCAACCAATACAAACACAAGCATTTGCGCTGAAATTAATAAAATTTTACCAGGATCTCCGTTTGTTACACCGATATTGATAATATCAGTAGATAGTGCTGGGATTTTAACATCACAATAAACCTCGACTAGCATAAGAAGTGGCGATAGCACAAAATATATCCAGTAAGGCGCAATGTACTTTTGGTATTTCTTCATAAAAAACTCCTTTGGTATCAATTGATTGATACTACTATAATATCACTCAAATTAACTCGTGTCAATAGGTTGATACCAAAAATATGAATTTTTTGCAAACTTGTATACAAATATAGAAATTGCACAAAAAAATCCGACAAGTAATTTGTACCTGCCGAATTTTTATTTTTGAAATTTTGCATTTTAAACTATAAAATGATACAAATAAGACCTCCCGAACCCTCGTTTATTATGCGAGTAAGGGTTTCTTGTACTTTTACTCGGGCATCTTGAGGCATTTTGCAAAGTTTGTTATTAAGACCTTCGTTTACAAGCTCGTGCAAAGATTTCCCGAAAATATTACTTTCCCAAATTTTTTCAGGTTGGTCCTCAAACTCAGCGAGTAGGTATTTTATGAGTTCTTCGGATTGTTTTTCAGATGGTAATACGTTGTATATGATAGACTACATATCAAGAAGTTCCAACACCCTAGTTTGCACAAACTTCTCAATGGCTTTTAGACGATAAGCCGGCAAATTATAGCTTGAATGCTTTGTAAATTTGAAGTTTATAAGTTTGCGTAGCTTGCTTTTTTGATTTGGTCCTATAAACTCTTTAGCAAGCGTTAAAAAATCAATGTTGTAGCTTGATGATCTAGTTTTTGCATACGCACTAAGCTCTTTAAAATCATCAGGCATACCGAAATTGAAAAGCGACAAACCATTATCAAAAACAGGTGCAAAGCTGATCGGTTTATTCGTAGCGTTATCTACAAGCAACCCAAAATTGCCATAGTGTCTATCTTCGTTGCATATAATACAGTCAAAAGCAATCATATCTGCAAAAGCTTCATAGTACTCATCACCAAGTTCTTTTAAAAAGGTTGAAACTTCATATATTGGTCTGTTTTTAACAAAATTATAGATCTGAACATATGAAACATCTTTGCTTGTGAAAAGCTCGCAAGTTGAGCAAATATTGCCTTTCCATTTTGAAAGACCGTAATTTATATGATTTATACCCAAAACTTGCGCTATTTGTGCTGAGTAAAATTCACTAAATGGCTCATTTCCTGTGTTGGCAGCACCACTTGTGCCACCTTTATACAGTGTTATATTCCCATCTTTTACTCGCCACGCTTTTTTTAGCATACCATTCGTAGTAAATTCTGGACTAGATGTAAAACCTTTTGCGTTTATACTGCCATAACCAGTGTAAGCAATTAGTGAAAGAGCCTTTTTGAAATTGTTGTCGAATAAATTGTAGTCGCTGAATTTTCCGTCAAAATTCTCATCAACCACCCAGTAGCTATCTATCAGCGACAGCCCTTTACAGATGTCAATAATTCCGATGGTGTCACTGTGAGATAAACCCATTTTTGCAAGCAAAACATCAACATACTCACGATTTTTAGGGATTATTCGTCGCTTTAGCCAGCTCATAATTCCTGCGTCAGTTGTTTCAAGACCAATAGGAAGCAAATGTTCGTGATTTTTATTTATCTGTATATTTGTGCAGTATTGTCCTCTGATACCTTGGTCTACATATTCAAAGGACAGCAATTCTGTGTCAAATTGCTTTAAAATATATTTCATCAAATGCCTCCTGTGATTTTATGCTTAAATATAGTTATTATACTTTAGTATATAACCTAATTTATCTCAAAATAATCTAAATATTTTTGAAACTTATCCTGTGCTGCAAGGCAGGTGTCAATCAAGAACCCACGCTCGTTTTTCCACTCTGATAGACCTCTATAATAGAACATCTTAAGCTCTTCATCTATCATAAATGGCACTAAATTATAGAGTAAGCAGTCTTTTAGTATTAGCAGTCTGCCAACCCTACCATTACCATCTTGAAATGGGTGTATGCTTTCAAAATTATAGTGAAATTCGATTATATCCTCTATTTTTTTGCATTATCTATCACTAAATCAGTACATCTAAAGTGGTTTGCTGTTTCAACGATGTCATCGACGTTCACAACATCTCCACCAATGGTATTGGTTTCGTATATATATCTTGTCTGGTCATGCTTAAGCTTAGAACCCTCAATGTGGTTTGAATTATACGTCATCTCAATCTGAAATTTATCATAAATTCCACCTGAGGTCTTGGCTGATTTTTCAGTTTTTAAAATTTCAAGTAAAGCCATTATATTAAATCTTCTGTTTTATATACAGTGTAACCTTCATAGTGATAACTTGCATCAATCCCTTTGATGTAGATTTCTCGGTCATTTACAGCATCGGTTAAGGCCGATTTTAACAGAAATTTTATCTCGATATCTTTTATCGGACTTCGTTCCATTGCAAGTAAATAATCATTTTTATCAACGATACTCCAATCTATAACTTGGCCAAGGGAACTTTTCAGTATCAAATCTAGCCAAATTCTAGTACTTCGACCGTTGCCCTCTCTAAATGGGTGTGCGATGTTCATTTCCACGTATTTCTCAACGATTTCATCAAAAGTCGACTGTGGCATTTTATCTATATTTTGCAGACTTACCTCAAGGTACATAAGTGGCGCAAAGCGAAAGTTGCCCTTAGCAATGTTGACATCACGCAATTTACCCGCAAACTCATAAATTTCGTCAAAAAGATAACCGTGAATAAATGCAAGCGACGAAAACGTGCCTACTTCAAGCGTATCAAGTAGACCTTTTTCAAAAAGCTCATAGGCTTTCTTTTTGCTAATTTTTTCTTCAGTTTTAGCAAGCTCTGATTGTGAGGTAATACCCAATTTATTTTCTAGCACGATTTTCTCCTAACGATATTTCTTATATATATTTTACCACAAAAATGGTGAAATTTCAATAATATATGAAAAGATGGCAAAGTTTTATAGCTCGAATGTATAATAAAACGCCAAAGAATTTTTTATCTTTAGCGTTTTATATTAACTATAAGTAAATCTACTTCGAATTAAAAACTGTGCAACTTAAAACATTTTATTAGAGTGTAAAATCTATCATGGTTATTAATCATTTCTTCCAAATAATCTTCTTCATAATACTGCATTGATAAAATATAATTTTTCCTTGCTTTTTTCAATTTTACACTATTCAGATTTAACATATCAATTGTTTCATTTGCTCTTGCAACTATGTTAGGATCAGAAGTTTTTGGTATAATTCTTCCGTCGGCTAAATCGTATGTTAAAAAGTCTTCTGGATTGTCTACTACTGGATTTATAAATAAGTCTGAAAATGTGTTACCTTTAGCATTACCACAATGTTTAGGTGTATTGCAAGACACGATTAAATTATCATACTTTTGAAACTTTGTCATATACACAGACTTTGGTTTGATATGCTCTATATGAGCTTCGTGAGGATCTGTAATCTTAACTTCACAATATGCACAACTATAAAACTGTTCTTCGTCTAGCATATATTTTTTAAGTATTTGCTTTATTTCAGGCGTATAATCATCCCAGTCCTTCGGATTATAGTACTTTATAAATTTATTAAGTTCTTCAGGCGCATTTCTTTTAATGATATTAAGCAATTTAATCGCCTCGCTTTCTCAAGCGACGTTTTTTATCCATATCTATCAAATTGAGGTCTATGTCTGCCTCTCCTAGATTTCCCCTTAATTCTTTATATAAGCTCTCAAATTCTTCGCTATCATGCTTATCTTCTCGTAATAATGCACGCAATAGCTCTAATTTCGATTCTACTTCATCATTTCTCACAGTTTTCAAATCCATAACATCAGTTAAAATATCTTCTACTGTATGTCCAAAAGTTTCATCAAGCTCATCTATAATCTCAACCCCATTATCTCCTCGCATTAAAACTTTAATTTGTTCTTTTTTTACGGAATTTAAAACTAAAGGTGAGTGCGTTGCTATTATAAGCTGATTATTTTGTCCAATACTTTCATAAACCTGCACTATTTTTTGTTGCCATTTTGGATGCAGTGAAAGCTCTGGTTCGTCAATCAAAATTATAGAATTATTAATATCTAAAAGTTTAAGAGATAGTGCTCTTAAAAACAATTGTTTTTCACCGCTAGACAAGCTATGAATATCAAAATGGGCACCACTTTTATTTTTAAAAACTGGTTCTTTTTTTTCAAATGTTTCAACTGCCATAAGCTCAACGTCTAAATCTAGACACTCAAAAAGCGAATTTATTTTGTCAATAAAATTCTCTACATTTTCTAAAGGGGATTTATAAATATCCTTGCGAATTTCATCATCAATTTTTTTATCGATAGTTTTAGAAATAGAAGAAGTTATTTTTTTATTTACAAGCGTTAAAAAATCTGTAATTACATTGGTTATATTGTCCATTTCTGTTTCAGTAGGCATATATACGATTTTTAACTTGTCTGGTTTTAGTGTATCTTTCTCTACTATATTGAAATATAAATTTGAGTCCGTCAATTTCAAACTAGGTATTTTAGGGTTAATTAGTAAATTTTCTTTTATATATATCTGTTCGTCTTTTGTAACATCAAGATAGCACTCGGTTGGTGACTTACTATCTCGATTAAAGCGTAAAAAAATATTTTTCAGAATTGTAGTTTTACCACTACCGTTGCGACCTATCAAAATAATTGTATCAAGTGCTTTTCCATTCTCACCCACAAAAGATATATCTAAATTATTTAACAACTTATGGTCATTAAATTTAATTCTATTTAATCGCATTTTAACCCTCCTATGCGAATATTCTTCACATCATTCTATCTCTTTTTCCTAAAATGTATACTATTATATTTGTTAATATTAATATATCACTTTTTAGATAATTTTTCAAGCCTAATTAAACTTTATAGTATCTCTTCTCTTAGCCTGATTTTAACCTTAAATATTCTCTGTTCTTAGTTTTCGATTATTTCCTAAGCAACCAGTCAAGCACATTAATCTGTTTAATCCCATTATGCGAAGTATATGGCGTAAGATCCATCGTTAGCAAAAACTTAGGATTATGATCGTTTATCATGTCAAGCGACTTAAGCTCACGCTCTAGCGTGTTTTGTTCTCTCACCGTATATGCAACTTGATAGTATTCGATGCCCTTGTCATTAATGGCAATAAAATCAACTTCAGTTTCTTTTACTTTACCAATATGAACTTCATAACCACGACGTAAAAGTTCTAAATATACGACATTTTCTAAAATATGTCCATCATCAGCAGGCTTTGAGCCAAGCAAAGCGTATCTAAGTCCAACATCGGCGGCATAATATTTACTACCAGTTTTTAAATGCTGTTTACCCTTGATGTCATATCGTTTTACTTCATAAAAAATAAAGCTATCCGTCAGCGAAGTCAAATAATTTTCTACAGTATTCGGAGTGATTTTTCTACCAGCAGACGTCATTGTATTGGCGATTTTATTTGTAGAAAACATATTTCCGATGTTATCAAAGCAAAACTTTAATACTGATTTTAGCATATCAATATCAGGAAATTTCCCACGAGATATAACATCTTTGAGTAAAATTGAGTCAATAATACCATCAAGGTACATTTTTAAATCTTTTTTTGTGGTAAAATTCATTGCATATGGAAACGAACTGTTTACCGTATAATCTAGATACAACTTTTGAATGTTGGTTTCATTTGGAAAAACAGAAGCATACTCCTTGAACGAAAGTGGCAACATCTTAATTTCAACATAGCGACCTGAAAGCAACGTCGCAAGTTCGCTCGAAAGCAGATAAGCATTCGAACCAGTGATATAAACATCGCAATTTTTCTTGATGAAAAGACTATCAACTGCCCTTTGAAACTCTGGCACACGCTGAACTTCATCAATGAAAATGTAGTTCATTTTGTCAGGTACAAGCAGATTTTTTATATAATCGTGCAAATCCTTTGCAGTTTTAATATGATCATACTCAAAATCTTCAAGGTTTAGCATAATAATTTGTTCGTTGCTAACACCATTTTCAAGCAAAAAATCAATATACAACTCAAATAAAGTGGATTTCCCACATCTTCTAATGCCAGTCACAACCTTTATTAGCTCTTTTTCTTTAAAATTTATAAGTTGTTTCAAATATTCATCACGTTTAATCATTTTACCACCTCTTTTAATTAGTATATCATAAACTTTAATTTTTAGTCAAGTTTTTTCACTACTTCTTAAAAAACTTTTTACTTTTGAGTAATTTAATGATAGATAAGCTAAAAACCCTATACCTATAATATTATCTTATAGATATAGGGTAAATTTTAACTTCAATTCAAACCATCTTTTATACACCTTTAAAAATTCCAGAATATGTTTATCGGAATTTCTCCGTCTTTTTTCTTGCCGATCTCAACTTTATCAACAAGTTCAAGCACCATCACCCTTGTAAGCTCCGTCACGTTTTTATATTTTTCGACAAGTTCTCTTTTGGACACACGATTTTGCAAACTTTGATTTATTTCATCAATTTCTTGTTGTAATTTCGTAAGCTCTGCTGTTTTTCCCTCGATTTCTTGCGAGAATTTATTATTGAATTTTACAAATTCGGACTCAGTTATAAAACCCTTAACTTTATCCAAATATGATGCTGAAATTGCACTTTCAAAGTCTTCTTTCTCCTTTTCTATTTTAATTTGCTGTTTTTTAAGTTTTTCTAAGCGAATTTCAGCGTTATCTTCTAAAGTTACACCCTTTTCAATATAATCGGTGTCAAAATATTCTTGTGACAGCCTATTTATCTCCTCTAAAACGGCATTTTCAGCGTATTTTAACTGAATACTTGCGCCAACACACAGCTCTTTTTTTACGTCACGAGTTGGACAGCGCAAGTATTTCACGCCCTTTGCGTAATTCGATGCCAAAATTTTACCACAATCGGCGCAAACACACTTGCCAGCTAAAACATGAACAGTTCCCGCTTTGCTTGGTTTACTTTTGCTATCCATCATCGCTTGAACTTTCTGCCACGTTTGCTTGTCAATTATAGCTTCGTGAGAATTTTCGGCAATAATCCAATCTTTTTTAGGCACTCGACGCTGTTTTTCACTTTTATAACTGACTTTCTCAATTTTATGCTGTACTAAATCTCCTGCATAAATTTGCTCTCTAAGCATAGCTGTGACAGTAGGATAACTCCAAAAATACCCCTTAGGGTCAAGTTTGGCAGGCTTGTAATTACTACCATATTTCTTTTTATACCCAGATGGATTTAGAATATTTTGTTGATTCAAAATATTAGCAATTTTTCCCGCTCCATTGCCATCTAGGTATAAATTATATATCATTTTTACAACTTCTGCCGCTTCGTCATCAATTATAAGCTCGTTTTTACCTTGCTTTTTATACCCATAACGTGCGAAACTACCAATGTGCTTGCCTTCTTTGCACTTATTTTTAAGTACTGATTTTATGTTATTAGACAGATCTTCCAGATACCATTCATTGACCATAGCATTGATTTGACGAGATTTCTTATTACCCACATTATCAGTATCAGCGCTATCAGCTACACCGATAAAGCGTATTTTCCATTCTACAAAAAGCCCGTGTATGTATTTTTCTACAAGCTCAAGTTCTCTTGTAAATCTACTCTGACTTTTACACAAGATTATATCGAATTTCTTATCTTTAGCGTCTGAAATAAGTTGATTAAATGCCGGTCTATTTCTGTCGCTACCAGAAAAATCATCATCAGAGTAGATGTGAAAAATATCCCAATTATTAGAGATTGCGTAATTAATTAACAGTGATTTTTGATTTTGTATACTCTCACTGTCGTCTTGCGAATTTGTTTTATTCTTGTCTTCTTCTGAAAGTCGGCAGTAAATAGCTACTTTCATTAAACCTCCTTCTGCGAATTAAATCACTTTTATCTTTTTCCTTCAACGTGACTTATAATAGAAACCCATCTCTCAGAATATGTATACTTTTTAATGTCACCCTTAAATGTGTTTTTCACTTTACATTTACTCATTAAATCCCTCCTCTTTTACTTCATTTATATGTGTATTTTCATAAGCTTATACCTTTCTAAACTTAGCTTATTTATATATACAAATAATATATCGGTCAAGAAGATTAACTTTGCGAAACAAGAGAAATACCTTTGTACCCTCGATTATCAGTTCCTAGTGTTCGCTTAATACTTATGGCGCTTGGAAAGTGTGACGAAATGCATTGTTTAAAAAGTCTACCGAATTCTTCTTTTGAAAGATGTACACTAGAGCAATTCAAATATGCTTCTCTAAGCTTAGACACTGAAATCTCAGATTTTTCATCTTCTGCTAAGCACTCTAGAACAAAATTTTCGACATCACTATATCCAGTTCGTGAAGTTCTTACTTGAAATTCCTCGGGTACATAAGATTTTGTAAGATTGAAACCTCTTGCTTCTAAGTCCTCAAAAGCATATAATGCTTCTTTGATAATATAAGGAGCTTCTTCTAATAATTTCTCATGAAGTTCTGGAATACGCTCGTGTTCAGCGGGAATACCATTCAAAGGTATAATCTGCATCCTACTTAAAAATGCGTAATCTCCTTGCATATCAGCGTATCTAATGGCATAATTTCCAGCACAAAGTAAAATTGGCTTGTCATAGAGTGTAAAAGGTTGCGCATACTTCGCCTCGATCGTTATAGGGTCTGAACCTACGAGTTGTTTTATTGTGCTTATTGCATTTTCAGAAAGTGGACCATAAGGCAAATCCATGCATGCAATCAACGTTTTATCTTTTGCTTCTGCTAAAGCAAACCTTTCGCAAATCTTTGCCATGCTAGGTACAGTAGTGACATTATTTTCACCTAAAAGACTAATAATGAATCTACCTAATTGACTTTTCCCAGAGCCAGAATTTCCTAAAAGTACAAAAAAAGATTTGATAGGATATCTATAAAGTAACAGCCCTATAAGTTCAAGTACCTGTGTACGTACCATCTCATCGCCATTTGAAGCGACTTGAATAAATCTTTCAAATACATCTCCTTTTATAAATGAGTTATCGCAATAATCTTGATTTATACAATGAAAAAAGTAGTATGACGGACTATGAGCCTTTAATATTCGTTTACGCACATCATAAACTCCATTTTTAAAATTAATAAGTCCAAACGGTTTGTCAATTTTATTCATCTGTATATCAGGATTAATTTTCACAAGCTCATAAATTTCCTTATACTCTCTGTGTGTCAAGATATCAGCAATAGTTTCTAGTGTGTTATGCTCTAAAGCAACAGCTTCCAGTGTTCTTTGTACCAACACTTGTAAGTCGTGTTTGTCTAATTCCTTATAAAAGCAATCATCATATACATATAGTTTATTCGCATGGTAAATAAAATGGTGATTTCCCAAAATGTATTGACTAAGCTTTACAATATCAAAATTACGCCTATTTTTCAGAAGTTCTGAAGGTTCTCTAATCGACTTTTTCTCTTTAGGTCTTCTAAGTAAGGCTTTTATTGTATTTGGTTCAGTTCTCAAAAACTGAAGCTCACAAGATTTACTAAGAGGTAAATCAATTCTATTGCGTTGTCCAGATGATATCGCGTCGTTAATCGTTTTGTTTAAGTCATATTTAAGCGAAATGGTGCTAGGTTTATTTCTTTCAAGTTGCACATTGTTAGAAGTATTATCGTTAGTTTTATTATATAATAGTTGATTTTTTAACTCGTCAGTTAATTGGTGCTTTAATACGATTTCAGAAGATTTACTTAAATCGTGATTTATTTTAGGTTTTGCTCGGTTACTTACCCCCTTACCGAGCAACTCCTTTTTGGTATTTTCGCTTAACTCTCCTTTAAAAACTATTTCGGTTGATTTTGAAAGTGCAATGTTTTCAATTTTACCGTTTTTTTCATTTGATGTACCATTTTTAAGTGCAGCCTTACGCATGGATTCTTCATTAATATACATCGTTTACACCTAGAAAAATATCAGTGCTTATTTGACTATCGCAAGCCTTGCCAAGTTCGTACTTTAGCATTTTAATTATCGACTTATCATCTGTAGAAAAAAATTGGCTAAAATAAAGCTCTTCAGTTCGGTCGATAATCCATTTTGTCATGCCAGGTTGATCATCTATCATCTGAAAAATCATTTCAATGCTTAAATTTTCTTCTGATGAATACATATAATTTAAATTAGCATCTAAAATTATAAATTTAATAGGTTGATATGGATCATAAAGACTTCTAAAGTAAATCAATTTGTAATCTTGGAAGTTTTCCGAAGAAAAAATTTCAACTTTTTCTTCTTTTGTAATTTTAATATAAAACTTGTCGACACTCATAATCCCGCTACCTTGACATAACGCATAGTTACATTCACTTTTAGCAAAGAGGTTATAATTTGAGTTCCCATCGTTGAACTCTCGAACATAGCGTTCGGCTAAATTTGCTTTGTTTTGTAAAGTTATAATATTTTTCATTTTGTCCTCTTTCTGTTGACGATATCTTAAGCTAACGTCAACTGGTTGTTTTTTAGATATCTTATGTTATAAATATATAACAATTGCTACAGATGTGCTAGGTCAAAAAAAGCTCTGAAAATTTTATTTTTAAAAAAAGTGACAAAAAAATGCAACAAAAAGTGACTATATCTATGCGATATAGTCACAATAAATGTTTTTTCAGAACAAAAATCGATTTTTACATTGGGACAAAGCGTTATTTTTTAATTATATCAATAATTTTATAACCTTGTTCAACCATGCTTCTATGCAAATATATTCTATAATAATCTCTCATTTTATTTTTAAAGTTCTCTTCCTGAGTTTCATCCAATTTATGATTTTCTGCAAATATTTTGCTATAAAAATCTGTAATGATATCCTCTATTTGCACAACTGAATACTTCTCTTGTTCTTCTAATTCTTTAACTGTCGGAAAATGTGCGTCTCTATATTTCTTAATTTCTTGTAGTATTTCCTTCTCACTTAGCGTTGATATACTTTGCAATGCCGATTCATATAAGTTTTCCACGTTGTTTAACTTAACATAACTAACATTTTCAAATTTTTCTAAATTATAATCTTTAAATTCTCTTAATAAATAAATATACAGCTTAACCATACCTTTTGTTATTTTATTACCTTGGAAATTATAATACAAATTTAATTTCTTTGAAATTCTGCTTAAATCCCTACTTGCACGTTTGTATGAATTATTTGAGTCGTCAAATATATTTTTTCTTTCTTTGTCAAATTTTTTACAAAATGTTTGTAAATAATTTACTGGCATGTAACTCAATATCTCAAAGTGTGAGAAATCATCAATATCAAGATCTGACTTCACGGTATCATCATAGAATTTATTAATTTTATCTCCCATTTTTTCACTATAATTACCATAAACTCGAAAAAAATTGTATGTTAATATAGCAAATGTATTTAATTCAGGCATTATAGTTATATTAAATGTTTTTTCGCCGTCTTCGATTTTTATTGTTTCGCCTGTATTTTTCATCTTATCAAATTTCCCAATAAAATCTGTTATCTCTTTTTGTTCGAATACCGTTTTGTCAACAGTAATTTTTATATTTTTTTTATGAATTTCTTCATAACTAAATTCAATAATTGCTGCTTTATGCTTTTTCCCAAAAAACTTATTTAACTTAGCAATCATTTTAAGTTCTTGTAGTTCTTTATTTTGAGAGCACAAAAACTCATTATATAATTCATTAGATGTTTGACATAAAAAATCTTCGAACGAATTAGTAAAAACGAAAGGAACTTTTTTCGAAATAGCGTTAATAACAAAATTACTAAAATCTTGTTCATTAAAAAGAAAACCTTTTTCTTTTATATTTTTTTTACAAGATTTTTGAAGCTTTAAAAGATTTTCCACTAATATATGAGAGTTGGTAAAAAAATAAATTGCAAATTTCGCCTCATTTCTTGTAAAATCTCCTATATAATCTCCGTTATTAATATTTAAAGAGTATAAATTATCTTTTTTTCTTTTTGCCTCAATATTATTGACTTGAAAATCTATTTTATCAAATATTTCTATTAAAACGAAGCTTTTGGTTTTTTGGGCAGAAAAAAACGGGTAATTTTCAACAACACTTTCGTGTAAGCGATAGAATAACGCAGTTAGATACATATAATCACCGATGGTTTCTGCTGTAGATGAAAATAATGTTTGTCTTAGCTTTTTATTTGGAATTAAGAATTCCATAAAACTTTCTAAAGGAAATTTGGTATCAGTAAAGAGTAAATCACTACAAAGTCGTTCATATGTACTTTTATTCTTTTCAAAAGATAGTGTATGCCTGCTAAACTCATTAAAACTTTTAAATATAACTTCTGCGTTTTTCATATTAATTCCTCCAACCAGTTTTATTTTAATTATAACACATCTAGTTTAACTTTACCACTTCTTTGTAACTCAAGCATAAGTAAATCTCCCGTAGCTAAAGCCACTGCTTTGGCTGACTTGTGGGACGGTTTACGGATGGCGGCATCCGGTCGCACACCTCAGTGGGCGAAACCTTTGAACTGCGAGTAAATATACAAAGTAGTTTATGTTTATGGGGCAGATGGGCAAATCTTTTTATGTAAATAAGTTTTTTATATAGAGTTATATATCCTATTATTAATTTATATAACTTTTTTGTTCAAATACATCTGCCCATCTGTCCGAATTTTTCGTATAAATATACATTTGAATTGCGATATTATTAAAATGTAATTATAAATATATAAAAAAGGAGGAAAAAACTATGTTTTTAAGCATTTTAAGAACAGTAAAAGCGTTTTTATTGCAAATTATTGAAATTTTAAATCAAACAACGGTGAGTGCTTAAACTCAAGAATTTAAGGAGCTGGAGGTAATACCAATGATAAATTAACTAAAATAACACGAGAATTTATGTGTATTTTAATTGTAATGACCGCAGAAATTTTATGTGATGTTATTGATAAAGTTTTAGAAAAAACAGGTGAAAAATGATAAAAAAACGATACATAACCAGAGGGATTTCAGTTGAAATCCCTCTTATAATTTCTGATTTTATTTGGAAGTTATGCGAAAAACCAAAGACTAAAGATTATTTGCAAATATTTGATATTAAGCCTATTTCAAATGGAATTTCAATCGATCATAGAATGGAAATTCCACAATATAAAAGAGAGTATTTACTATTAGGCATCAAACCAATTTTTGCGAAAATATATGTAATTGATGATGGTACACACATTACTATGATGCTAAGAGAGGAATATTAGAAGGAGGAAAAAATGGACAATTTACTATGCGACATGTGTAACCACGAGATACTAAGCGATGAGCCATATCGCTGTGGAGAAAGAGAACTATGCGAAGATTGCTATAACGAACACACTTTTGTTTGCGACCATTGCAGAGAGGTTACCCTTACACGTTTTGAGGTTTCAGATGCTAGAATTTGTATCTGTGAAACATGTTATGACAATCACTATGTTCGTTGCTCTGAATGTGACGAGTTAATATTACAAGATGATGCTTGCTATGAAAATAGCGATTATGATGAGGTTGCATATTGCAGGGACTGCTATGACAGTGGATTTGGACCCGTAATACACGATTATTATTATAAACCAGAGCCAATTTTCTTCGGTGATGATAAAAGGTATTTTGGGATAGAACTTGAAATTGACGGTGCAGGTACTATCAGAAATAACGCACAAAAAATACTAAATACAGCAAAGTCAGACACAATCTATATTAAGCGTGACGGTAGTTTAGATGATGGTTTAGAGATTGTATCTCATCCTATGACCTATGAATTTCACCAAAACGATATGAACTGGCTTGATATTCTCAATTGTTGTTTAAATATGAGATATACCAGCCATAAAGCCGGTACTTGTGGACTGCATATCCACGTTAATAAAATAGCTTTTGGAGAAACAAGAGAAGAACAAGAAAAAGTTATATCAAAGATACTCTATTTTGTAGAAAAACATTGGAGTGAGCTTCTTAATTTCTCTAGACGAACAGAACATCAGCTGACAAGATGGGCAAATCGTTATGGATATGAGGATAAACCACAAGAAATTTTAGAAAAAGCTAAAAAAGGTCAAGTTGGTAGATATGTCTGTGTAAATATTTCCAATTTCCATACTGTTGAGTTTAGAATTTTCAGAGGTACTCTTAAATTTAATACTTTTATAGCAACGTTACAACTGGTAAATAAAATTTGTGATGTTGCTATTTCTTTGTCTGAAGAGGAAATAACAAATTTAAGTTTCGCGTCGTTTGTAGAAACGATAACAGAAACGGAGCTTATTGCGTACCTAAAAGAACGTAATTTATACATAAATGAGACAATCGAAGTCACGGAGGAGAAATAAAATGTGTGCAATATTTGGATTAATTGATTATAAAAATGTATTTTCAAAAGCAGAAAGAGAGCAGATTATAAAAACTCTTTCGATAGAGTGTATGGAACGTGGCACTGATGCTACTGGGATTGCATACCTTAAAAACGATAAAATGACGATTTACAAACGCCCAAAAAAGGCTAGTAAAATTAAACTTAAGCTACCTATTGATGCTAATATTATTTTGGGTCATACAAGATTTACAACTCAAGGAAATGAATTTTTCAACTATAATAATCACCCATTCGAGGGGAAAATTCATAAAACAAAATTTGCTTTCGCACATAATGGTGTGATTCATAACGACAAGCTACTTCGTAACGAACATAATCTCTATGGAACGCATATAGAAACCGATAGCTATATAGCAGTTCAATTACTAGAACGTTTTCAAACCCTCAACCTAAATAGCCTTAAATCATTGGCTGAATTGGTTGAGGGTTCTTTTTGTTTTACTCTTCTTGATGAAAATAAGAATATGTATTTTGTAAAAGGTGAAAATCCGATTTGTTTACTTCATTTTGATGCTGGATTTTACATCTACGCATCAACAGATAATATTATGTTGAAAAGTTTAGTGAAATTGCAATTTGACAAATTATCATTCGAGAAAATCGTAGTAAATGACGGAGATATATTAAAAATAGACAAATTAGGTCAAATAGAGCGAACAGAGTTTGAGTCGAAAAATCCTTATTATGGATTCTATTGCAATAAGTACAAAAGACCGTATATCGATATTTTGCCAGATAGTTATGACGATGCTGATTATATAAACGAAATAAAATCGGTTGCATCTGCTTTTGGTTATGATGAACACGATATAGATATTTTAATCAGCGAAGGCTTTTCTCCAGATGAAATCGAGGATTATTTTTATGCGTGTTGAGTAATATGTCATTAGGGTTAATATTTAAAATGGGATATTCCAAAACTGAAAAACAAACTTAAATGACACAGTTTTCGAGTATCTCATTTAAGTACACCCTAATTGAACACTAATTAGGAGGTATTTTATGAAAATTGGATATATTCGAGTTAGCACGCTAGAGCAAAACACACTAAGGCAAGAAGTTTTAATGGAAGAACTTTCTGTCGATGAGATTTACATAGATAAAGCTAGTGGCAAAAATACAGATAGACCAGAACTTCGAAAAATGCTTGAATTTGTTCGTTTTGGTGACACTGTTATTGTAGAAAGTATTTCAAGATTTGCTAGAAATACAAAGGACTTGCTTGAGTTAGTTGAAAAGCTTAATGCAAAAGGTGTTGTGTTTATATCAAAAAAAGAAGCTATCGACACTACTACACCGACAGGTAAATTTATGTTAACGGTATTTGGTGCTGTTGCTGAGCTTGAACGTGAATATATTTTGGCAAGACAAAAAGAAGGCATTGAACTTGCAAAAAAAGATGGACGCTACAAAGGACGAAAAGCAAAAATATATCCCTTGTTCGATAGCGTAATTAAAAAATGGGAAAACAAAGAAATCACCGCAAGAGAAGCTATGAGACGGCTTGATATGAAACCAAGTACTTTTTATCGTAGGGTTAAAAAATAAAGCTAGACGGGGGTGTCTAGCTTTGTTAATTATATATTTTTTTAAATTTTTCGTCTTCGTCGGCATAATAAAAATCATCCAATAAGTCAAACTAGAAATCTTTTAACATTTATAAAATGTTATTAATTATTCAAATATTTTTTCTGCCATTCTCTTTCGTATTCAAAGCTATTTTCAGCGAAGTCATCATAAGCAAATTCAACTTTCATAGCTCCAAGATTATCAACAATCATAGTGAAAGCTGTCCATTTATCATCACCTAGCAAATTATCGCGTTCTTTTAATAAAATATGGTCTATATCCATAAATTGCTTTATAATAACAGAGTCGCTAATTTCATCTAGACTAAAACAATCAATATATTCATTATTACTGTTGCCTAAATAGTATTTCATCCTATAGCTTCCTTCAAAGTAAAAAGCACAAAAAATCAATTCATGCCATTCTCGCTCTATTTTATTTTGCAATTTATCAAATACTTTTTGAAAAATTTCGCTATTCATTAATTATTCCTCCTTATTATTCCGAAAAGTATCCATCTTTTCTACACCGTTAATGATAGACTTTATAACAATTACTGACGGGCGATTTGAATTGCCATCATACACAGGTGTAATTTTGACCTTAACCTCTTTTCCTGCTTTAACGTCTTTGGCTAATTCATTTTCAAAATTTCTAAAATTATTTTGGTTAATTTTAGCATCTTGAGCTATGAAATTCCCTAGTTTATTACTTCCGTCAAACTGATCTCCTATTAAATGTCCACGATCATCGCCCTCTTTTTGATTGCCTTTTCCTATCTGTTCTATCGACGGCACAATCCTTAATCTATCTCTATCTTTTATACGAAGCGTTCCTTCAGCTAATATTATCCTTCCCTTTTCATCAGTGCGATATGTATAGCCGCTAAGTTCGTATTGATTGTTTGGCAACAAGCCTTCTTTGTTTTTGTACGGTTTACCATTATCATCAAGATCATCTTCTAAATACTTTTCAGAATTATCTCTGGCTTGTTCCTGTTTAGAGACTTCTTCGTTTTTTTCTTCTAAAGGATTATCTTGTTCAAATTGCTTATCAAGTTTATCGTGATCTGGCAGCGTATCGCTAGGGTCTTCTAACATTTCATCATTTTCAAAACTTTCTTCAGTAGTCAAGTTTTTTTCGGAAGTTTCATTGGTGTCTTGGTTTGAAAATTTCTCCATTACATCAACCTTCTTTCTTCCACACGAGTGCCAGCTTCGCTAATGTTTATACAGATTAAATCTTCGATTATTTTCATTATATCACAACTATCATCAAAACCAAAGGTTTTTATTTTTTGTTTTGTGACTTTTATCATTTCATCTCTAGGTGCTATGCCTTTTATTGAGGTTATTCCATATAATAATGATATTTTTGCCGATGGTGTTAAATCTTTATTATAAATTGCATACTCAAAAGATTGCGTTTTCTTTTCGCTAAGCGACAAACTATCTTTCCATTTACGAATAACATCAACTTCTTCTTTTGTCAGTTCACGTCGATCTATGCCAAAAATATTATTCAAAAACGCTTGTATAGCTAAGTCTTTTTCTTGCTCTTTAGTATCAACCCACTCAAATTTTGACTTTGCAAGAGGTTTCTCATCAATAAATCTATCAACTTTGCACAAAACTGGCTCTAGCCAACCACCCTGAAAAGTTGCAGCAACACCAGTGTCCAGTCTTGAAAGCTCAACTATTTGTTCGTCATTAAGTCCAGCTGCCTTACCTACTAAAATCCTATCTTCCTCATCAGGCAATCGCATAATAATTTTTGTATTTGTGTTGCGAATTACAGACATATCCATAAGTCCTGGTGATTGGTCTGCTATAATAAAACCTTCTCCGTAAGTTCTCATTTCTGCAATAGCGTTAGCAATCATTTCAACTGATTTTCCTTGCAAATTAGAACTATCTTGTGATTGTTCGCTAGATGTTCTCTTAAGCAGATTATGCGCTTCTTCTAGCACAGTAATATGTCTTAGCTCACTATTATTCGATACATCTTCAGACATTCTAAATTCTTGTAATTTAAGTACAAGTATACCCATAATTAGCGATTTAGTTTCGTTTGAACCTATTCTACTTAAGTCAATAATTGCATTTTCGTTAAATAAAACGTCATTATCAATATCTTCGTCAAAAATAACTCCGTTAATACCTTTTGTAAGAGAACGAACACGAGTTACTAAAGCACCTTTATAGTCCGAGCTTGTGTCGGCTGAGTAATTAGATGTATCAATAACTTTTGGTAAAATATTAAGCAAAGTTTCAAATGTTGGAAATTTATTACTACCTCTTGATGTACGTAAATTCCAACCACATTCTTCATACGCTTGCTCAATTGCATCTTTTAGTATAGCGGGCATTGCAGCATACATTGGCCAGCAAGCATTAAAAATCTCAACCAGTCTGTCAATATGTTCTAAAATATGGATATCTTTAGGAAAACTAAACGGATTTATACCTAGTAAATTAGGTGCTTTATATGGATTTGTACCATATACCGTAACATCTTCGCGTCCACCAAAAACATCTTTATATTCACCTTTTGCAGGCTCAATCACCATAAATTTCACATCGTTTTTCGTAAGCTCATCTAACATTTTGTAAATCGTGTTTGATTTACCCGAGCCAGTTGAGCCTGTTATGAAGGTATGCGAAGAGAGTGCTTTTTTAGATAATTCAATAGAATTTTCCTCGACTTGTCCCATATGATGCATTTTTCCCAATATAATTGCATCGTTTTCATATGTATGTTTTACGTTCCTGCCAAATTCTGCGTGTTCAATGACATCAATTCCATAAACAGATTTTTGTGGTAAATTCATATGCAAAGGTAATTCAAGTCCCGTCACCACTGTCGCCGAAGACACCTCTGTTGATTCCAATGTAAAAATAGGATTTTCACCATATTTTAAATATTTTTTAATTTCAGAAATCTTTTCTTTCTCCCTGTCCCAAACGTTTATTGCGCTGGCTTCGCAAGATACATTTTCACCTGTAAGTAGTGCTTTATATGTGTTTGATGCAAGTGAAATATTGTCTGATTTATTAGACAAGAAATATGCGCCGACACTATAAAGACCATAGTCTTTTCCTTCTTTTATGCGTTCATATTGTACATCTAAATTTTCAAGCATAGACGATATTTTTTTATCTTCCATTTCTATTTGTATCGTTTTGCCAGTAGTTAATGATGTAGTTACCCCGTAAGTATTTGTGGTAGAATCACTTTTCCCAAGAGAGTGATTATAATTTACTCCTGCAATTTTTGGTATTCCGACATTTATACCGCCTGAATTTGTAATTGTAGTTGTAGACCCTTCAGATAAACTTTTTGCAATACTTTCTGTATCACTATTGTTTAAACTTAAATTTATCTTTTTAAATTGAGATATTGTAGTATAATTGGTTTTCAATCTATCTTCTACTAAAGATATTTCTGCATCACTCATCTTAGTGGCGATAAAAACACCTACATATTCTTTATTTTGCATAGTATCAATCAAGCGTTCTATCCCTTGTAAAAAAGCTTTGTTTTGAGTTTCGCTATTATCACGGCGTGATCCCACTGTAGAAATAGCTGATAATTTCTTAGGGCTTTCTTCACCATATATCGTTTCTTCAAAAAGCGTTATAACCTCGTTACCACGAACTTCATCATATGTGCTACCGGGAAAATTAGCTTTCAAGCAAGATTTCAAAGAGTTTACAGCAGTACCTTTGTTCCTTGACTTTGTCGCTACACCTATATAAAAATCAATAGGTTTATTAGGCAATGAGTTTATCAAAAAGATGATATGTGTGTTTTCATTAGCTGTAGCATTGAACACATTTGTAAGTTTTTGCAATACTTCCTCATCTTTTTTGTATGTAACTTTATTGAGTTTAACAAAACTCATTACATCCCCTGAAGTTTTCTTGCTTAAATCAAGTCCATATTCGCCGTCGGCATCAACAACGTCCTCTAATGGTTTTACGTCATATGATTTAAGATGTTTATAATGTTCTTTATATATATCTCTCGACACTACATCAAGTGCGCTTTGAAGATCTCTTAATGTTTTTTGTTCAACATCGGTTAATATTTTAGTATCTTCTTGTTTTACTAGATCTGACATAACATACCTCCTTATTTATAGTTTTGAATATATTTAAGTCTTTTTGTAGCATCTTCGTTTCCTAAATCTGATGATATTTTTAAGCATGATATCATAAGTGCAGTTTCTTTATCCTCTTCACTCATTTTGTATACTTTACCACCCCAGTCAATCACGCCTTTTCCCGCACCTATAAGCACTGCGGCTGGAATTGTTATAAGGTTACTTACAGGAACAAGTATAGCTGTCGCTGCTAATACACCACCTAGCACAGTATTAAGAACTGTCTGATCTTTAAATCCTTTTTCATGTGATATAGTATTTCCCATTTTATAAAACCTTTCAGCAAAGGATTCTTTTTTCCAGTCTCTATAGGTATCCTCATCATACATTACTTTTGAAAACTCTTCTAAACAGCTAAGGGCCGCATCTATATCTTTATCAGTACCTAAACCTTGACGATATAGCGATATTAACCTTACTTTAGAATAATAACAACCATTATCATATGCGCTTGTCCAATATTTAAAACATTCTTCATTGTTTTCAGATGTACCATAACCATTAAAGTAACATTCGCCTACCATATGCTGTGATAATCTATTTTCTTGATCAGCTGCTAGTTTGAAATAATTAAGTGCTAACTTATCATCAACATCTGTTCCTTCTCCATAATAATAACAACGTGCCAGCCTATATTGAGCTATTGCGTCACCTTGATCTGCTGATTTTTTATAGTATTCGAAAGCTAGTTTTCTATTCTCATCCACACCTTCTCCATAATAATAACAACGTGCTAAACTACGTTGAGCTATTGCATGACCTTGATCTGCTGATTTTTTATAGTATTCGAAAGCTAGTTTATTATTCTCATCCACACCTGCTCCGTAATAATAACAGTTCGCTAAATTGCATTGAGCTTTTTCGTGTCCGTTATCAGCAGCCATTTTATAATATTTAACAGCTTCAACTAAGTTTTTGCTAACACCTTCGCCTCTATCATATCTAAAGCCAGTTCTGTTTTGTGAATCTACATGACCGTTATCAGCAGCTTTTTTAAAGTACTCAAATGCTTTTTCTAAATTTTTATCTGTGCCCCAACCATTGTAATAGCAATCTGCAGTAGCAGATTGTGCAATTTCATGTCCTTGGTCTGCTGAAAGTTTAAAATATTTAAATGACATCTCTAAATCTTCGCTTACGACTTTTTCGCCTAACTGATAGTACGAACCTATCATAAACTGCGCATTATCATTACCTTGGTCAGCGGCAATTTGATAATAATCAAAAGCTACAAAGGCATCCTCTTTTACACCCTCACCGTAATAATAACAATTAGCAACTTCCACGATAAGCTCTAAATCGCCTAAATCTGCAAGTTTTTTCGCCCAATAAAACGATTGCTCATCATCTTGTTTATCTTGCTTGTAGATGATATATAGATTATACATAGCCTCTTTATTGCCTCTATTAGCTAAATCGGTATACCCAGATAACGCATCATCAGTATCCAAAGTTTTTAAATAAGATAAAAAAGACTTTTCATCTCCCAAATCTGCTGCTTTTTTAAGGTGTTCTAACACGCCTTTTGAATTGTTGTTTTTGAGTTGAATTTCGGCACGTTTTTTAGAATCAGCAATAACATCTGCGACATCAACCTTTACTTGGTTATTGCTTATTCCTATTTTTTGTAATTGTGTGTTGAATATTTGCTTGCTTTCATCGTTGCCTTGAAAGTCAAATTGTATATCACTAATATCACAATCTAATATTGATTCTATCTCCTTTATGAATCCTTTCCACTGTTCTCGGCCAGATGAGTTTTGCTCAAACCAAGCTGAAATATCTTTATTTTGAATATAGTCAAAATCTGATGTCAAATCATCTCCGTCAAAATAAATATCTGTTGTTTTTTTGCGATAATTATAAATTATCTCTACTTTCATGCTCATTTTTTATCCCTCCATTAATTCAAAATCTCCACGCTCTCGCCCTGACTCCTAAGCCACATAAAAATCCCATCGCCGTACACTTCGGCTCGCACCTTATAAACTCCGTCTTTATCGTCTAAAATCTGTGCTGTAGGCAATCTGTCTAAAACAGCCTCAATCGACGCACCTTTGTACAAAAACGTCACGATTTTCAGCTCACCAGTGTACATAAACGGTACCCTTTTACGAAACTCACCGTCACTAAACCTATCTTTATACGGTATCGAAAACCTCTCGCCAGTGCATTTAAAACTAGCAATTCTGTCCACTCTAAACACCGTCGGAAAATCTTTCGTGCCATCTGCCATAAAAGCTATTACGTAGAAATAATACTCCGAAAACATCAGCGAAACTGGTTTTATCAGGTGTTTTCTGGTGTCTGTGCTGTCTTTTTTAGTATATTCTATCTCTAAAATCTGATTTTCGACGATATTTTTCGATAAATCAAAGATTTTATCAATAAGTGGTTTTCCGTGCTGAAGTTCGGTATAATAGAATTTTTCGTTCAAAATCATATCGTAAATATGCTCGTCTTTGTCTGTCTTTGAAATCAGCTTGTCTATCAAAATATCAAGCTCTTTTTTGCAAAAACCACGACTTTCAAGCAAAACTTTGCAAATTGCGAGCTTTTCTGGTGGTGTAAGCGCTGTTTTTTGCATATTTTTAAGGTAATATCCCTTTTTTATTCGGTCATACTTAACTTGCTCGTCGTTTTCACTGTCGGTAAGCTGTAAATACGTGCGAATTTCATCAATATCACGCTGAATGGTTTTCGGTGTCACTCCAAACTTTTCAGAAAGTTCGTTTTTATTGAGAATTTCGCCTTTTTGCAAACTTTCGTAAATCCTAAGTACCCTAAAACTTTTATTTTCACTAAATTCAAGCATATTTTACCTCCAGTTTATAATTTATACATATATTATAGCATACTTAGATGGACAAATATAGGGAGTTTTGCAAATTTCATCATTTTTCCACAAATTTTTCTAAAATAATTATACACTATATAGTGACTATGTGCAACCAATTGTTTTAAACTTGCATATCATATACAATATAGACATAAACTGTACACGGAGGACACATTATGGCTGAACCTTTTTTAAAATATCGCACACGATTTACGTCTTCGCTGAAAAATGAACTAGTCCCAATATTCGACAAACTTTCAAAAGATACCAGAATTCCAAAAAGCAGATTGCTCGACGAAGCGATTGAAGATTTGCTAAAAAAACACGGTGTAGAAATCGAAAATACAGACAAAGACAGTGAGTAATTCTCGCTGTTTTTTTGCTTTATTCCCAAAATACGTCCAAGTGGTTGTGGTATACTATAACCATAAAAATTATTGGGAGTGATTTTATGAGAGAATTTTTAGCGAAAAAGTTCGATAAAATTTTAGGGATTGACGCCGATGAAATTATTATCGACCCTAAAATTATGGATATTAAGTGTGTAAAATGCGAGGGCAGAATTGACAGTAAATACTGTGACGGCAGATGCGTTGACGAGCTAGATGATGAGCCGATTTATAAGCCAAAAATTTCGCGATGTTTTGATATTATTTCTAGTTTATTTATGACTTTAGCCGCAACACTAAGCACTGCCTACATGGTAAATACTAATTATCCAGACCAAGTTAGTAATCTTTTTGTATTTTGCATACTTTATTTTGTTGCTATGTTTGTGCCGATTTTTGGGATTCGTTGTTTTTTCTCTGCAATGTTTAACAAAGAAGAAAGTTAGTTTTTCGTTTTATTCGTTCAAGTCAAAAGAGAGGCTATGACACAACAAAAAAATGTGTCATAGCCTCTTTGTGATGCTGAAAAATTTCCTTTTCACAAATACTAGGTAAAAAACAAAAAATAAATTTAACAAAAATCAAGTCTATCATATACAGTGTATTAGCAGAACCCACAATTGGCGAAACTTCGGTTTCAATATCAGCCCTTATTAAATGCACCGATGGAGCTTTCGCAGTAAGTTTCACACCGTATTTTCCACTTTGTTTTACGATTTCTGGGCGATTTAAAGTAAGCTCATCTATTGATGGCATAACTATTCCATAACCTGTTTGACGTACCTGTTCAAGCGCTCCATTCATTCTCATATACTCTTTTTCTATACTTGCAAAGCGTGTCAACATTGGTATTAAATCAGCTTCAGAACTTATTTTAAAACCAGTTTCTTTTTTTATTATTTCATAAAAAACCTCTGAAGGAATTGTTATGCTTAAACTAGAAACACCGGTTGCTAAATCTTGAGCGTTAACATTGCACGAGCTGATATTATTAATTAAATTCACATTTGAGCATAAAAATTTTATATCTTTCATACACGCACAAAGTTTAGCAGATTGCAAAATATTACAGTAAATATAGGTTTTAAGTTCGCTATCATTAGGAAGAGAATTAAGCCAACTTGGTGTATCAATTCGAATTTCACTTATCGGAAATTCATACAGCACAGATTTTATGATTTCATGAATATCATTTTCTTCTAGCGTCATACAGTTTATGCACATAGCCTCTATTCCATATTTATCGTAAATTCTTTTTTTAACGGTTTTAGCTTGCTCTCCTGTTGGATTACTTGTATTTATCAATGTGACGAAAGGTTTCCCAATCTCTAAAAGTTCACTGATAACCTTATCTTCAGCCGGAATGTAGCTATTTCCATCGATATCCGTAACTGTACCGTCGGTTGTTATTACCAATCCAATTGTAGAGTGCTCCGTTATAACTTTTCTAGTTCCGATTTCAGAAGCTTGTTTCATAGTCATTTCGCTCTCAGACCACGGAGTAGATACCATTCTAGGCGAATCCCCTTCCATATCACCCAATGCACCTTCTACCATATAGCCTACGCAGTCAACCAACCTAACATTACAAACTCCCCCATCAATCTCAATCTCCGCAGCCTCTTCTGGGACAAATTTCGGCTCTGCTGTCATAATAGTTCTTCCTGAGCCACTTTGTGGTAATTCGTCCCTTGCTCGTTCTTTTTTGTACACATTTTCAATGTTTGGAATGACCATATTTTCCATAAAACGCTTGATAAATGTTGACTTTCCTGTTCGTACTGGCCCTACGACGCCTCTTGATGTCAAGAGAAATATAAAAAAAATTTCGACATTTTATTGTAAAAACTGCACAAATCTTCATAAGAAAACTTGTGCAGTTCGGTTAATTTTGTCGTATTTAATTTGATGGAAATGTGTGTTTAGTAGAATATTATTGCATTAACGTGCATATGTTTGCATTTAGGGTAAAAAATTGAGCTTTTTGCGGAGATATTTATAAAAAGTATATGTCATTATAGGTACAAAAATCCATTTTACCCTGATAAACTCTAGGTTTTTTGCGTATTTTTTTATGAAAAAAAGATATTTTTGTACCATATCGGACACATATAATTTACCTTAATTGACAAGTTGTAAAGTGTATTTTTGCTTTTCTTGGCGGTTATATTGAATTATATGTACTTTACATATCAATTATGCTCAAATTTGCTTAATTTTTTGCTTATCTGACGCTGTATAAAACGTGAATATTGCTTTTTTTTACCATTTTGAAGTAAAATATGCCCGTAAAATACAGTTTTTTCATTCTTGGGGACATATTTGATTTCCATAAAATTATGTTTTTTCTCAAGCGACACAGTATATGACATAAGAAAACTTATGCCATAGGGCTCTAACACTCGATAGATTTTTATATTTAATGAGCGTATAAATGTTTTGATGGTTAGTCAAAACTCATAGAACGCAAAGTTTAATCTATCTCAAATAAACCAGTTTTCTCTAGGTCAGCGCGCCTAGCTAAGAAGTACCATTATGAGGTAATGTGGGTCATCGCAATTTCTTCCACCACAGAAGATTACTACTGCAAACATTATCGCTCCTATCCGAAAATAGTCCTGGCGTGTTTCAGCTCGTCGCTCGTCTCATTACCGAAGTTTTATACACTCTATGAACTTTTCAAGGCACAGTGTAAATCTTTAAAAAAAGCTTTTACACTATACGTCCCAAAAAGGGCTTAGTGTTGCATAGTTTTAACGGAAAATTTATGAAAAGTTTGCGAAAAGTTTAAAAATAGGCGTTTTTCTTGTCTTGTAAATACTAACTTTTTGTAAGGCAGGAGTTTGTCTTTTGAGTCAAAATTTAAGACGGTAATATATGAATTTTAATACGCTCTGTTATTTATTGTTCAAAAAAATTGACAAAATATAAATATCGTATATACTATAAATCGAGATAAATTTTTATCTTAAAATACATGAAATATACGTTAAAATACTATATACGATTTAGCTTTATAGTATTATGAATGAAATGTCAGATATAAAAATAGAAGATAACGATGTAATATATGCAAAGTTCAGTATCCTTATCACTCTAATATTAGCATTATGGACGGTATAACAATCCATCCCACCTAGTCCCCCAACCACGCAATGCGTCTTACCGTGAGACGCATTTTCTGATTCCTATGGAATATCCTGCACAATGTCTTTTAGCTTCACCAACTCGCGTCGTTGTCTGTCCTCGTTTTGCTTTTCGTTTGAAACTCTCATATAGCCATAAATGCTCATAAATAAAGCCCACCTTTCTGCCATTATTGTAGCAGTAGAAATGTGTAGGTTGCTGTAAGCCGAAATTTAGGGCAAAATGGACGGTTATTCCCTCTGCTTTCACCGAATATCCACTTGTTTTTTAGTGGATATTGTGTTAAACTTAGTAACAAGCAATATAGGGTAGATTTACAGAAACCTACACTTTTTTACCATTTTACTTTTTGCATTTTTAGTGCAACCAAAAACTGGAGGAAACACAATGAAAAAAAGACTGCTTTGCATACTTACAGTCATCTCCATGCTGGTGGGGTTGTTTCCCACCATTGCATTGGCGACGAACACTAGCACCATGTATCTTGATGATACAGGAGTGGAACAATACACTGGCGATACCGCAACGACAGCAATCACAGACCAAACCACATGGAGCTCTGGCTGGTATGAGGTGACTGGCCAAGTCACCATCTCCTCTCGCATCACCGTCACTGGCGATGTCCATCTCATTTTGGCGGATGGCGCAACCCTCACCGCCAGCGCAGGCATCACGGTCAACGAAGGCAACAGCCTGACCATCTAC
>JAWXUP010000032.1:0-27785 GCA_044426345.1 Clostridia bacterium
CTGTCGCACCGCATGCTAAGTATATTTCGTTATCATTTTCAAGATTTAACATGTGCTCGCCACACTTTTCAAAACTGAGCAAAGTAAATTTTCACTTGTATGAGAATTTGCATATATCTTGAGATTTTTGTATTCTATGCGAATTTCATCAGTTTTTTCGTATTGTTGAGTAATTTTTGATGCCGTAGCTTTTAAAAACGTTGGTTTTTCGTCGCTTAACCATGATTTCAAAGTGCTTGTGGTGAGTTTCTTGTCTTTGCAAAACGCCGTTGCGCTTAAGTTGCTTTGTTTGTATTCTTCTAGCATTTTTGTTTTTTCTTCAGATTTATATTTCATGTTACACCTCCAGTTTTCTTTAGTGTAGCATGATTTTTTGTGTTTGAGTAGGTGTGTTATGGGTGACGGTTACAATTTTTGATCCACAGTAACAATTTTGTTTATTTTCTTTCAAAAGAAGACCTTGCACCATTATAATGCAAGGTCTTCTGTTATGTATTCGGTTCAAAACGTTCCTTAAGTTTTTTATAAAAATTTTGCAAACTTTTGTCGCCTTCATTATCTAAAAACAAACAATAAGGCAGGCTATCTGTCATTTTGTGCTTAATTACACAACGTTCACAAATGCCATTATTAGGACACGTTTTTTTAGGACATGGACAGTCCTCTTTCCTTTTGATTTCTATAGTTAAACCCTCTTTATATAAAATTTATAGTCTATTCTTGAAATCTGTATATGAAAATTCTCTCACAACCGTCATATTTTGCTCTAAATCACAAGCAACTATGCTCGGAAGTGGCATTCCATTAAAAGTATTATTTTTTACCATCGAATATATTGACATATCTGTAAAAATCAGTTTGTCGCCTATTTTAAGTCGATCATCAAATGAATATTCACCTATTATATCACCTGCAAGACAAGTAGGTCCACCAAAACGATACGTGTATTTTTTTTCGTTAGCCTCACCACTATCAATAATAATTGGGCGATATGGCATTTCCAAAACATCAGGCATATGACAAGCTGCAGAAGTATCTAAAATTGCAATATTTATATCATTTTCTATAATTTCAAGAACTTCTGATACTAAAAAACCAGCATTTAATGCCACTGCTTCTCCTGGTTCAAGGTAAACTTGCACATCATATTTTTCTTTAATTCGGTTTATTTCACTAATCAAAAGTTCAACATCATAATCATTACGTGTGATATGGTGCCCACCACCAAAATTCAACCACTTCATTTTATATAGGTATTTTCCGAATTTACGCTCAACTTCAACCAATGTTTTTGCCAAATCATCTGAGTTTTGCTGACACAATGTATGAAAGTGCAGACCGTCTAGTCCTTCGATTAGATTTTCATCAAAATTCGCTAATGTGGTACCTAATCGCGACCCTTTTGCACAAGGATCATAAATTTCATGACCCTCCTGGGTTGATATCTCAGGGTTTATACGAAGGCCACAGCTTTTTCCATTAACTCTATCTTTGAATTTTTGCCACTGATTAATCGAATTGAATACAATATGGTCACAAATTTGCGTTATTTCATCAAAATCTTTATCTTGGTACGCTGGTGAAAAAACGTGATTTTCCTTTCCCATCTCTTCAAATCCAAGCTTAGCCTCAAAAATTCCACTCGCAGTAGCACCATCTAGATATTTTGCGATAAGCGGATAAAAATAATACATAGAAAATGCTTTTTGGGCAAGTAAAATCTTACAACCTGTGCGTTCTTTCACATTTTTCAGCACTTCGAGATTTTTGATTAATAATTCTTCACACGTAACATAATAAGGTGTTTGAATTAAATTTACATCAAATTTTTGCATTTTTTCTCCTAAAACATAAGAATTCTTTAAAAATGTTCACCATTTTCAAAATAATCACTCGCATGATGTGTTTTAAAAATAACTGTCACATTTTTTATATTTTCGAAATAATCTGCATCACTAAAAAGAATTTGCTCTGTTAAAATTTTTGCTACTTTGTCTTTAATTTCTTGACCTCTATCGAACCATTCAACATAAACAAACACAGTGTCAGTTATAATTTCACCATCGTAATATAAGTTTACGTCAGCTGAAGAGGATACGGTAAACGTAAACCAATCTGGTGGACATTGTATAATATCTGCCAACTTCGGAGGTAAATTCTTAGATAAAATCTTAATTTGCTCAATTTTTAAAGCTTTAAATTCTAAATGTGGCATAAATTTCTCCTTAATCTACTAAAATAGGGTTAAAATCTTCGATCCAAGGCAAACCATATTTATTTAGTGCGTCCATAAATGGATCAGGATCGAATTCTTCGATATTAAGCACACCTTTTTTGTCCCATTTTTTAGTAAGTAGCATCATAGCCCCAATCATTGCAGGCACACCAGTTGTGTAGGAAATTGCCTGTGAACCAACTTCTGCATAACACGTTTCATGGTCACAAACATTGTACACATAGTAAGTTTTATCTTCGCCATTTTTCTTACCTTTGAAAATGCATCCAATGTTAGTTTTACCCTTTGTACGAGGTCCTAATGAAGCAGGATCTGGTAAAACTTTAGCTAAAAATTGCATTGGTACAATCATTTGACCATTAAATTCAATAGGTTCTATAGATGTCATACCAACATTTTCAAGGCACTGCAAATGAGTTAAATAAGCTTGCCCAAAAGTCATAAAGAAACGAATTCTCTTAATACCTTTAATGTTAATCGCAAGACTTTCAAGCTCTTCGTGATGCAATAAATACATATCTTTTTGTCCAACTTGAGCAAAGTTATATTCGCGTTTGATTTCCATTGGTTTTGTATGAATCCAATCTCCATTTTCCCAGTACGAACCGTTTGCAGCTACTTCACGAATATTGATTTCAGGGTTAAAGTTCGTAGCAAAAGGATATCCATGATCGCCACCATTACAGTCTAAAATGTCAATTTCTGAAATTTCATCAAAGTAATGTTTTTGTGCATAAGCCGAAAAAACACCTGTTACGCCAGGATCAAATCCGCTACCTAAAAGTGCTGTAAGGCCTGCTTTTTCAAATTTTTCTTTGTAAGCCCACTGCCATTTATATTCAAATTTAGCCTCGTCAAGTGGCTCATAATTTGCAGTGTCCATATAATTTACACCACACTCTAGACAAGCATCCATAATGTGTAAATCTTGATATGGTAATGCAACATTTATTACAAGTTCTGGTTTATAATCATTGATTAATTTTACAAGTTCCGGTACATTATCTGCGTCAACTTGAGCAGTAGTAATCACACTTTTCGTGTATGGAACTAGTTTTTCAATGCTATTTTTGATCGCATCACATTTTGATTTTGTACGACTAGCAATCATAAACTCTGTGAAAACATCACAAACCTGCGCACATTTATGTGCAACTACCGATGAAACGCCACCTGCGCCGATGATTAAAGCTCTTGCCATTAATTTTCCTCCTGTTATCTACCTTTTTTATTTTCTATTAATGGTTTAATAATTTTATACACTTCGCCCGCGGTTTGTGAACCTAATTTTTTGCAAAGTGCGTTATTTATTCCTTGTTTGGTTTTATATTTTTCTATCATTTCGTAAACTTCGCCCGTAGGTTTTGTACCTATTTTTTTACAAAGAATAGTATTAATTTCATTCTTATAACTATTTTTTTCTTGTGCTTTTGAAATTTCTTTAATATTATCTACAGGTTGTTCGCTATTTTCATTTCCAACGCTTTCTGTAACTTGTAGTTCAACATATTTCGAGGCATCTTCAACTAGATTGTTTGGTATTTCTAAGGGTATTTCATATGCTACATTGTCGGATTCTATCTCAAAAAACGTTAGATTTTCAGATGAATCTTGATTTTCAATTTCTTCAAAAGTCTCTTCATCTACAACATCGCTTACAGTAGTAGCTGGTTTATCAATATACAATTTTCTTCTAATTACACACTGTCTATCTTTCCAGAAATCAACAACATAATCAAATCCCATATCGCCACTGACAATTATTATTTCTTCACTTGGTTTTTGTCCAAAAATACAACCAATATACGTTGCAAGTTGGAAATCTAAGGCATTTCTTCCACCAATTTTAACTTTTATGTACTCTTTTTCAACCGGTGTTTCAATAATTTTAATATGCGTATCTATCGAGATATTTTTTGAATTTTGCGAGTAAAAAACTACAACTTTATCATTGTCACCCAAATTTTCAATACCTGTAAAAGCTTTCCCTGAAACATTTTCAAGATCAAAAATATAAATCATTTTATCACAACCTTTTTAATATTATTAAAATAAAAAACTTAGCGTTAATTATCTTCTTTTTCCATTTTTTTGCACGCTATAACCGAATTTTCCAACAATTTTACCCAATTCAAAATACTGACCGTGTGCATATGCTATTAGTCCAGCTTTTTCCAGTGCTAGTCGTCCTTTTTTATCTAACAAACTTTCGTCAACATTAACGCAAACAACTTCTGCTAAAAACATATCGTGAGTTCCTAACGGAATAATATCAATAACTTTACACTCGATATTTACTGGGCTTTGGTCTAAAATCGGTGCACTAACTTCTTGTCCCTGTGACACTGTAAGTTTGCATTTTTTTAATTTATCTTCCTTTTTACCAGAAACACACCCACAATAATCAATAGCTTTTACTATACTTTTTACGGGTAAATTTATAACAAATTCGCCACTTTTCTTAATAATTTCATACGAAAAACGTTCAGGGCGAACACTTATATAAGTTTTTGCTGGTTTTGTATTAATAGTTCCCGTCCACGCAATTGTTAGTGCGTTTGGTTTTTCAACCGTACCACAGGTAACTAAAATCGGTGGAACTGGTGCAATGATAGCCGTAGGATTCCACTTCTTTTTCACAATAACTTTTTCCAATTTTTTCTCCACTTCCAATAAATTTTACAGTGTGAATTTTATATTTTAGCCAAGATTTCTTTGTAATCAAACGTTTTTGTTCCATCTTTTAATATAAAAAACGGTATACCAAGCATATTATTTTTCTTAACTTCATCAAATAACTCCAGTGTTTCACGATAATCCATAAATTCTTTTAATTCTGAAAAATTCGTACTTATATTGCGAAACTCAATACTTACATTGTGTTCTTTAAGTTTAACAAGGGCAAAAATAACATCTTGACAAAGATGACTTCCATACATTATTACTTTCATTTTTCCACCTATTTGTACAATTTTAATAGCAATTCTCTTAATATTTTGCAAGCCATTGCCGTCGAGGCTCCAGTTTGGTCATAAATAGGTGATAATTCATTAACATCTACGCCAACTACATTTAATTTTGATACTATATCTATTCCATTTAATAATTCTTTAAATGAAATGCCCCCGGCTTCTGGTGTTCCTGTACCTGGGAAAATCGAAGGATCTAAAACGTCTAAATCTATAGTAAAATACACTGGATTATCTCCAATTAAATCTGGTAGTTTTTCAATTCCTGTTGTATCAAACATATTAGTAACGGTATGTTTTTTAGTGAATTCAAACTCATCTCGGTCACCTGAACGTATTCCAAATTGGAATATTTTAGCATCACCAAGCAAATCATGACACCTTCTAATTACTGTAGCATGTGATAATTTTTGCCCCAAGTAATCATCTCTAAGGTCTGCGTGAGCATCAAAATGTACAATGTGTAAATTATTATACTTCTTGTGGACCGCACGAACAGCACCTAATGTTACCAAATGTTCTCCACCAATCATAAGTGGCAATTTTTCGTCTGACAAAATTTTTGCTGTCATTTCTTCAATATCATTCAACGCACTCTCTGGCGAACCAAAAACAAGTTCTAAATCGCCAGCATCGAAGATTTTTGTATCCAAAAGATCCTTTTCTTGATAAAAACTGAATGTTTCTATGCCAAAACTCTCTTGACGCATAGCTGATGAAGCAAATCTTGTACCTGGTCTATAAGAAGTTGTGCTGTCAAAAGGAGCTCCAAAAATAACGATTTTGCTTTCGTCGTATTCGGCATCACAGCCGATAAAAGTGTGTATATTTTTATTCATCTAATTCTAGGCACTCCTTAACATTATTGGGTAAATAAAATGAACCTTTGTGTAGCCATTCATTATAATATTTTGTTTTTATACCAGTTTTCTTGAACATTTCTGGTTTAAAGTCATTAATTGGATGGTATTTTTTAGAGGCAAATCCAAAAAGCCAATGTCCAGATGGATATGTTGGAATATGTGCTTGAAAAACTTTTGCAATTTCGAAAATACTTGCTATTTTTCTATGAGTTCGCTCCATTTCATCGCGATATGACTTATAAAATGTACTTTCGTGCTGATTTATCAAAATTCCATCATCTGTCAAAGCATTGTGGCAATTTCCGTAAAACTCCTTAGTAAAAAGACTTTCGCCTGGTCCAAAAGGGTCGGTTGAATCTACTATAATTAAATCATATTCTCCAGTTTTTTTACGCACGAATGGTAATCCGTCTTCTATATAAATAGATACTCTCGGGTCGTCCAAACTACACGCTGTAAATTGAAGGTGTTCTTTAGAATATTTTACAACATCTGCATCAATTTCAACCAAGTCTATTCGCTCAATTGTATGATATTTGCAAAGTTCACGAACCGTTCCTCCATCTCCACCACCAATTACAAGCACTGATTTTATTTCTGGATTGACCGACAAAGCTGTATGTGTAATCATTTCATGGTATATATATTCATCTTTTTCAGTAACCATCAAACAGCCATCAAGTACTAAAACTTTTCCAAACTCTTTTGATGAAAATATATCAATTCTTTGATATTTACTTTGAGTTGATAAAATCGGACGGTCTACCTTAATTGAAAATTTCACGTCTTCATCTTGCTGTTCTGTAAACCAAAGCTCCATTTATAGCACCTCCACAACATTTATTCGCTTAATTTCCATATCTTCAGGTCCTGTAACTAAGCAACCTTTAATTTTTGCATATTTTATATAATCTATAATTTCTTGAGTAATCTGCTCTCCCGGTGCCAGAATTGGTATACCAGGTGGGTAACACATTAAAAATTCCGCACAGATTTCCCCTACGCTTTTATCAATTTCAACTGATTTTTTATGCGCATAAAATGCTCCGTTTGGAGACATTTTCACAATAGGTTCTATATACTCGTGGTCGAACATTCCTTCAGGATTTTTGCGATATTTTCTATAAATCTCGGTAAGCGCTGATACTAAACGCTCTATTTCTAGTGGTCTATCTCCAGCTGAAATAATTGCTAAAATATTCCCTAAATCACCAAATTCTATTTGTATATCATACTCATCTCGCAAAATATCATACACTTCGATGCCCGCAAGTCCCATTCCTCGAGTGTGTATAGAAAGTTTGGTTTTATCAAAATCAAAAACAGCATCGCCATCTATAACATCACTAGCAAAGGCGTGATATCCACCGATTTTATTGATTTCTTCGCGAGCATATTCTGCAAAATCAATCATTTTTTTTACGATTTCATCTCCGTGCAAACTTAAATTTTTGCGAGCTGTATCAAGACTTGTCATCAATAAATATGACGCACTAGTAGTTTGAGTAAGATTAATTACTTGGTGTAAATAACCAATGTTAACATTATCATTCGCGAGCAACATCGCCGACTGCGTAAGAGAACCACCCGTTTTATGGACAGACAAAGACGCAAGGTCTGCACCAGCTGCCATAGCAGAGAGTGGAGTATCCTCGCCGAAATAAAAATGTGTTCCATGTGCTTCATCACACAAAACGAGTATCCCTGCTTCATGCGCTATTTCTACTATTTCTTTCAAATTTGAACAAACTCCATAGTAAGTTGGGTTATTTATAAGGATAGCTTTCGCATCTGGGTTTTGTTTTATTGCTTTTTTGACATTTTCCACACTCATTCCAAGAGGAATTCCGAGTTTCTTATCAACTCCAGGATTTACATACACAGGTACAGCACCACACACTACGAGTATATTTATAGCACTTCTATGTACATTCCTAGGCATAATAATCTTATCTCCAGCCTTACACGCATACATAATCATTGCTTGTACACCAGCCGTACTTCCATTTACCATAAATTTACAATGAGCTGCACCGAAAGCTTTTGCTGCCAAATCTTGTGCATCTTTTATAACCGAGGTCGGATGGCACAAATTATCGAGTGGTTTCATAGAATTCACATCAATATCAAGGCATTCTTTGCCTAAAAAATCTCTGATTTCTTTATTTCCTCGCCCACCTTTGTGACCTGGGACATCAAATCGCACAACGCGATTTTTTCTATGTTTTGTTATTGCTTCTAATATCGGAGCGTTTTCTTGAGTATATTTCATAAAAAACCCTCCTTAATATATGTTTGCACCACTGAAAATTTCTATCATTTCACGACGTAAGTTATTTGTAATCTCCAAGCGTTTTTTCGGTGGTAACTCGTATTCGTCTGTATTGAAAAGATAATCTTGCAGAGGTCTGTCCTTTATTAACATTTTTGTGTGAAAAATATTAGACTGATACACGTTTACGTCTATAGAATCGTATAATTCCAGTGTTTTTTGATCGATATAGTCTTGAATCGACGTAATTTTATGGTCTAAGTAGTATTTTTTTCCAGAAACATCACGTGTAAAACCACGAACTCTATAATCTATTGTTATAATATCTGAATCGAAACTGCTGATAAGATAATCCAGTGCGTTAAGTGGAGAAACTTCGCCACAAGTTGCGACATCAATATCAACACGGAATGTTGAAATCGAATTTTCAGGGTGAAATTCAGGAAAAGTATGCACTGTTACGTGACTTTTATCCAAGTGAGCATGCACTGTTTCATGAAAAATACCCTTGTTGCACGATGCATCAATCTGCGTTGGTTCTACTTTTTGTTCAGCAATTAATATATTAACTGACGCACCTTGGGGTTCATAATCCTGCTTTGAAATGTTAAGCACATGAGCTCCAATCATTTCGGTTACGTCACAAAGAATTTTTGTTAGTCGTTCTGAATTATACTGCTCATCTATATAAGCGATATATTCACGCTGTTCCCTTTCACTTTTCGCGTAGCAAACATCATAAATGTTAAAACTTAGCGTTTTTGTGAGATTGTTAAAACCATATAAAGCGAGTTTGTTGTCCAATTTAATTCCCACAGCCTTTCTTTTTTTAAATAGTAAATTTATTATAGCATTAACACACTAAAATTTCAATATATTTTATGTTAACATACATTTTTTTATTTATAAATTATAACCAAAAAAATCCAATTTCACATCATTTCATTGTATATTATTTGTAAAATTTCGATTTTTTTATCCAAATCCATATAATAGCACTTCCTATAACTGATATAAGAATCGGGAACCAAAAGAAATGATCAAGTGGCAAATCTAGTACGTTCATTCCGTAAAATCCGAAAATTATCTCTGGAACTGCCATAACTATTGTAATTACTGCCAAAACTTTCATTATAACATTCAGATTGTTAGATGCAACCGATGAATATGTCTCCATTGTAGCTTTTAGTATTGCCGAATAGCTACTCGCCATCTCTACACCTTGCGAAATTTCAATTAGTACGTCATCTAGCAAATCTCGGTCTTCCTCATACAATTTTACTATGTTCCCACGAAGTAATTTACGCACTGTAGCTTCAGTTGATTTTAGTGATGCCGAAAAATATGTCAGCGACTTACTTAACGCTAAAAGTTGTAAAAGTTGCTCATTTTTCAATGTTTGATTTAATTGTCTTTCAATTTTTGTAGAAGTTTTTTCAATTCTATATAGATATGTTAAAAATCTAGTAGATGCACGCATTAAAATTGTAAAAACAAATCGTGTTTTATAATTTAACTGTAGATTTTTAAACTTAGGATCAGTAAGTGCACGCAAAATTGAAGTTTCTTGCAGACACACTGTAATTATAACATCTGGAGTGACTATTATTGCCATCGGAATTGTATTGTATGCCTCATATTCTGGCATATCATTGTCAATCATAGGTATATCAATAATTAACAATTTTATTTGCTCTTCAACTTCAATACGAGATTTTTCCTCGATATCAAGCGCTGCTTGTAAAAATTCTAGTGGAATTTCAAATTGCTCACTCAAACTTTCCATAACTTCATTTGAGGGTTTTACGAGGTCTATCCAGCAATTTTTTTCTATATTATCGGTTAAAACAATGCCGTGTGGTGCATTTTTGTATATTTTCATCATAAAAAGACCTCCTTTTACATTTAAATCTATATAAATCACTTGAATTCAGATTGTATAATAAGATTATTCGAGCAAATTTTATTTTCATAAACCTCATCTGTGATTTCAAATATTGTGATAAACTTATTATTTCTATAAAAAACAATATGCTTTTTAACAGAAATTTATCATTTGCTTTATATATTTTTTACATTTACTGTAAAATTTATAAAAGGATATGCTAAGTGCATATCCTTTTTATAATAATATTTTCGGTTATTATCTTTTAGCAAATACATTGATAATATCATCAAATGGATCTCTTTCGCCACTTGGTTTAACAGTAGCTTGAATTTCCTCTTCTTTACCAACCAATGGGTTTGCGCTTTTATCACTTTCGAAACAAGTCGCTATAATTGCCATTCGCATTTCATCATTCAAACTTTCGTCAATTGACGCACCGAAAATTATATGTACATCTTCATGAGCTGCTTCACGAACCATTTCCGCTGCACTTTCAACTTCTTCTAAGTCCACATCTGGTGAAACCGTAATATTTAAAATAAGTTTTCTCGCACCTTTAATCGAAGTTTCTAAAAGTGGACTTTCAATCGCACGCTGAGCTACTTCAACAGTTTTATTTTTACCAGTTGCACGGCCAACGCCCATATGCGCATAACCTGCTTCTTTCATAACAGTTTTTACGTCGGCAAAGTCGAGGTTGATGATGCCTGTTCCAGTGATAAGATCACTTATACTTGCAACAGCTTGAATTAACACACTGTCAGCAACTTCGAATGCGTTTTTGAAACTAATTTTTTCTTCACTTACAAATTTTAAACGTTCATTTGGGATTATAATTAATGAATCGACATGTTCACGCAATGCAACAATACCTGCATCTGCTTGATCTATACGTCTTTTGCCTTCGAATTTAAATGGGCGAGTTACAACACCAACTGTCAAAACTCCCATAGATTTTGCTATTTCTGCTACAACTGGTGCCCCACCTGTACCAGTTCCGCCACCCATACCAGCAGTGATAAATACCATATCTGTGCCTTCAAGTGCTCTTGAAATTTCACTTGAACTTTCTTCAGCGGCTTTTTTACCGATTTCAGGATTTGAGCCTGCACCTTGACCACGAGTTAATTTTTCACCAACCACGATTTTAATATCCGCAGATGAATAATTCATAGCTTGCTTGTCCGTATTTACAGCCACAAATTCAACACCACGAACTTGGTTTTTTATCATTCTGTCAACAGCGTTATTACCGCCGCCACCAACACCTAGCACTTTTATTGCAACAACATTGTTGTAGTCATTTTCAAATTCAAAGCTCATTTTAAACCCCCTAATTTATAAAAACATATTCTTATGTCAATTTTAATTTTATTATCTATTCTATTCTACACCTTTTTTACTTTTTTTGCAAGAGTATTTGACGTATTTTTGAAAAATTATTGAATAATCTCATTCCCAAAACCACACTTACTGCAACTGACAGGCTAACTCCTAAGATATTTCCTATCCAAATTATGAAACTCGCTAAAATTACATTAGCAAAAAATCCTACAATAAACATTTTTAAATCAAAATTATCCTCTATATCGCACAAAATTCCTCCGAAAATCGTATCAAAACTAGCTAAAATTGCAATTGCGATGTATTGCGTCATCTCTGTAGGTATTGTGACTGGCAAAATCAAGCCTATAGCACAACCTAGTACTATTCCTATAATTATTATTATCATACTACCCCTCATCTTTAATAGTTGTGATATATTTATTGGAAATTATTCCGTCAAATGCCTCGATTATAATGTTACTTTCTTGTTTTACAGAAATTTCTATACCCCATTGACCCAAAATATCTACAACTCCTTGACGCATTTCCAATGCTCCAGCCATATCAACTGCACTTCCGATAGCTTTTATAACGTAAGGTGCCGAATATCGTGTATTATTCACGCTAACTGTCGAACCAGAACAACTAATTTCACTTGTTGCGATTATCCTTTCTCCATTCAGCGAAATCGCTTCCGCGCCCGAATCACGAAGTACATTTATAACGCGTAAAATATCTTCATCGTGAATTATAAAATTATTTTCATCAAGTCCGCTAACGTTCACCGTTTCACTATCTTTCATAGTGACAGTTACGCCTGGTCCTTGCACATCGGTTAACCCTGCTACAATTTGTGCTTGTGATAATTGCTCATTTAAAATTTGTGAATAACCACCTGCCTCACTTGCTGCTTTCGAATAAAGTTCGATTTCATCACGATACAGCTCAAGTTGTTCGTATAAATCTGATGTTTTTTGTTGTTCTTCAAGCAAGCTTATTTGCAGTGATTCTGCACGTGCAATTGAATTACTTGTTGTAACTTCTTTATTCTGCATAACGCTTTTTGCTTGCAAAGTTACTACAATAGCTAACAACATGCAAGTTAATGCTATTGCATATTTTGACCTTCTCATATGTTCTCCTTTTAGAGGTATTTTTATTTTTATGGATAAATTGACGGAGAAATTTCTTCGTTTCTAAATCTCGCATAACTTTTTTCACCAAGATTTATTATTACAGTGTCTGATGGTGTCAATTTTTTTATAACTTCCTCAAACATCTTCATCTTATGATCTATATCATCAATCGAACCAATCTCTAACTGATATTTTGTACCACATTTTATGATTATATCATAAGTTTTTGTAATATCGATTTCCGTCACAATATTTATATAACCATAATCTATGAAAATTTGGAAAATTTCTGACAAAACCTGTTCCTTATATGGTTCGTCCGACTCAATGTATTGTCCTATTTCTAAATTTACAGGCTCAAATCCGATTATTTTCGGCAAATTTTCAACTCTATCCATCGTTATACTGGACAAAATTTTCCCTTTTTCGCTAATTGCATAATGTGTCGCCGCATAGTATATTGTAGCGAACTCTTCACACTCTGTAATTTCAATCTGTAATTTATCTGGATATTGCCTGCTTATATTCACAGTGTCAACATATGGATATTTTTGCAAAATTGCATCTTTTATTTTTGATTTATCAAAAAATATCAAGCTATCATCAATATCTATGTCAATATTATTAACGATTTCCGTTGAGCTATGCTTTGTCGCACCGATAACTTCAATTTCCTTGATTTTAAAAAATATACTGATTGAATATGTTAAAAGCGAAATTATCAAAATAACAAACGTAAATAACAGAAAGATTCTTATTCTTCTACGCCTTTTTTTACGAAGTCTGTTGCTAATTTTTCTTCTTGCCATAAATTACCTCGTTTTCATATTGCTTGTCCAAATTCTTTTATATTTATCGGGCAGTTCCTTTAAAACCACCCTGTAATTCTCATTTTTTATAAATTTTTGCCCCCAAAGAGCCTAAAACTTCATCAATTTTTTCATATCCTCGTAAAATATGTGAAATTTCGCATATTTCAGTTTCACCTTCAGCCACTAGCCCAGCTAAAACCAAGGCCGCGCCTCCTCTAAGGTCGGTTGCTACTACTTTTGTAGCGCTTAATTCTTCCTTCCCTGTAACTAAACAGGTTTTCCCAAAAATCTTTATATCAGCACCCATAGCCAATAATTCATTGACGTGTCGATAACGATTTTCAAATATATTTTCGACGAAAACTGACGTTCCGTCACTTACGGTCATTGCAGACATTATTATCGCTTGTGCATCTGTTGGAAAACCTGGATATGGCAACGTTTTTATCGGCTTTATTGCCTGTAACTTTTTGTTTTTAGCACTTAACTTTACACGATTTTCAAAATATTCCACATCGCAATTTGCTTGCTTTAACACTTCAGTTACTGCGAAAAAATGTTCAGGATTCACCTTGCGTATTTCGATTTCTCCACCAGTCATAGCCACTGCTGACAAATATGTTGCAGCAACGATTCGGTCTGCCATCACCGTATGTTCGATTTGACTCGGAATAATTCCACCACAAACTTCTATTGTACTTTGCCCTGCCCCAGAAATCTTAACGCCTAACTTCTGTAAATAATTCGCAAGATCAATAATTTCTGGCTCACGTGCAGCGTTAATAATTTTTGTAAAACCTTTTGCGTAACACGCGGTCATTAGTGCATTTTCGGTAGCTCCTACGCTAGGAAACGAGAGATGCACATCGTTACCTTGTAAATTTTCAACTTTTCCTTTAATTTTCACACCGTTTTGTAAAAATTTACAACCAATTTTTTCAAGTGCCGAAATATGTAAGTCAATTGGTCTTGGACCTAATTCACAACCACCAGGAAATGTTAAATCTGCTGTACCTGTTCTAGCTAGAATCGGACCTAAGAACATAACTGATGAACGCATTTGTCGCATTAAATTATCTGGAATGCTAGACTTTGTTATGTTCTTTGCATTAACTATAATTGTATTTTTTTCTCGTGTAACTGTGCAACCTATGTACTGTAAAATTTCGATAGCTGACGTTACGTCGGTTAAATCAGGGCAGTTATGTATTATAGATATATTTGGGTTTAAAATTGTCGCTGCCAAAATTGGAAGAACGCTATTTTTCGCACCTTGTATATCTATTACTCCCGAAAGTTTCTTATGCCCTGTGACATATAAGTGTTCCATTTTTCTCTCCTTTTTAGCATAATACTTTATATGGTATAGTATGCAAAAAGGTGCGTTTTGGTGCTTTGATACCCATATTATTTACAGCTTATAACTAACAGTTGTTCTTTATCTGCTAGAATTAAGTTCAACTAATACATTGTAAATTAATTCATTGCTATTTGAATTTGCAAGTTTTGCGATGTTTTTACTCATCTGAGCGAGTTTTTGAGGTTGTTTAAGCAATTTTTTACACTCATTTAGTATATCATCGCCCGAAATTTCTTTTTCTAGCATAACTTTACAGCCACCAGCACGTTCTATCGTCCTAGCGTTTTGCTCTTGATGATTTTCTGCAACATACGGTGACGGTACAATAATCGCTGGTTTTCCCATAATTGAAAGTTCTGAAATAGTTGCTGCACCACCACGACAAATTACAAGATCGGCCGCCGCCATAACCCTTGGCATATTATAAATATACTCCACAATTTCACTATTTTCACCATTTGCCTCATTTTTAAACCATTCGAAAGCATTTTTCCCAGTCGCATGAATATGAATGAAACTATCATCTTTATGCTGTGTGAAATCCACCATTTTTTTATTCATATAAAGTGCACCTGTTGAGCCCCAAAAAGACACTACAAGAGGTTTTTCTGAAAGTTTTAATGCTTTTCTTGCAATTTGCTTGTCAATTATTTTAAAATCTTCCTTCGTTGGTGACCCTGTAACCAAGACTTTATCCAAAACCCTTCTATTAAGGTGTTGTTTTGTATCCGAAAAGGCTAGCAATATTTTGTCGCATTTTTTCGATAAAACCTTAGTCGTAACACCTGCAAAAATGTTAACTTCTAACACAATGGTTTTCACGCCTAATTTTTGTCCAGCATAAACCACCGGAAAACTAACATAACCACCACAGCCTATTATTACATCAGGGTGAAAATCTTTGATGATTTTTTTTGCAATTCCAACAGATTTTAATGCTTGCGCACTAATTTTTACATTTTGAGCAATACCCTTTGGACTAAAACTACGTTTCAAACCAGATACTTCGACACTTGCGTAATCAAAACCCTCATTGGTCGCAAGTGATTTTTCGATTCCTTTTTCCGTACCTACAAACAAAATTTGAGTATCAGGGTGACGTTTTTGATAATATTTTGCGATGGCAATTCCAGGATTTACGTGCCCAGCTGTGCCTCCGCCACTAATTATAATTTTCATTAATTCACCTTCTTATTATGCCTTGAAATATTGATCAAAACTCCTATTTCACACAACTGAATCAAAAGTGCCGTGCCTCCATAACTAAAAAATGGCAACGATGCACCGGTTATCGGCATAAGTCCTGTTACAACGAAAAGATTTATTATTGTTTGAATTGCCACTTTTGAAGTGATGCCTACAGCAAGCAACATACCAAATTTATCTCTTGCATTCACAGCGATTACAAAGCCACGCAACACGAAAACTCCGAATAATAAAATTATCGCAAGAGCTCCAATAAACCCAAGTTCTTCACAGATTACTGGAAAAATAAAGTCGTTTGACGGCTCTGGTAAATACAAATGTTTTTGTCTTCCTTGCCCAAAACCTACGCCAAAAAGTCCTCCCGAACCTATTGTTATAAACGATTGACTCCCTTGCCAACCTTTGTTCAAATAATCACTAAACGGGTCTAACCAAACTTTAATTCGCGTTAGTGCGTAAGCATTTGTGAAAATAAATCCACAACCTGCAGCCACACCAAGCGAACCTATTACTATTAGTTGCAAAAAGTTTGCCCCTGCAACATAAATTATGATTATTCCTGTTAGTGTGATAATTACTGTCGCTGACAAGTGTGGCTGTGCTAATGTAAACACTGCAATCACTGCAATCAGCATCAAATAAGGTACTAATCCACGGAAAAATTCTTTAATATACTTCTGATTTTTAATCGCTAGACTCGAAAAGAGTAAAATTATTGCTGTTTTTGCTATTTCTGATGGTTGAAACTGAATTCCTGCGATATTCAGCCATCGTTGCGCTTCATTTACACTTACTCCGAAAAGTAATACCATTGCTAGCAAAATAACTGACGCTACGTAAAGTGGTATTGCAAGAAGATGCATCCATTTATAGTCTACAAACGAAATAAAATACATCGCAACAACTCCTGCGACAGCAAAAACTCCTTGTCGCAATACATAGTGATATGGATTACTATATTCATCAAAAGCCTGTGCATAACTGGCAGAAAATAACATTATCAGACCTATCAAAACAAGCAAAAGTGTTAGTACGAATATTTGGGAGTCCATTTTTCTATCTGGTTTTGTATTCATTTTTAAATAAACTCCTTTTTTATCATTTTACATACTGTAATTAAAATTTTAAGTACATTTCCAAGCCAAATTTGTACGAAATCACACACATAACTATGGTAATTAATGTAAAAATTGCTCCTATTTGTTTTTCTGTATAACCTTTCATCTCATAATGATGATGAACTGGTGCCATTTTGAAAAGACGCTTACCACCTGTAATTTTAAAATATGACACTTGTAAAATTACCGAAATTGCCTCATAAATATAGATTATTCCAACAGGTATTAAAATAAGTGGTAAATCCAACGCAAAAGCCATCGACACAACAGCTCCACCTAGAAATAAAGAACCTGTATCACCCATAAAAACTTTAGCTGGGTTATAATTAAATATCAAAAAGCCGATTAGAGAGCCAACTAGACAACCTGCAAAAATCATTACAGGATAATTTTCTACACGAATTGCCACTAGCATAAAAAATATGCAAACCGGAATTGTAACGCTAGTTGCAAGTCCATCAATCCCATCTGTAAGGTTAACTGCATTTGTGCAACCAACTACAACAAACACTGCGAAAGCTAAAAATAATATCCATGGGACTGGAATTTCTGCATTAACAAACGGAATGTAAACATTCGGTGTTACTAATCCAAAGATGCGAAGTGCTGATATAAATAATATCGATGCAGCAATTTGTAGCACTAGTTTTTGACTGGCTGTAAGTCCTAAATTACGTTTTTTTACTACCTTTGTATAATCGTCTAAAAACCCGATTAAACCAAATGCAATCGAAAAAATTAGCAGTGCAATGTATTTAATTTCGCCGATAAACACCAAGCTGTAAGTTAGCAATAAATTTGTTATGATAATCGAAATTATAAAGATAATTCCACCCATTGTTGGCGTATATTGTTTGTTCATATGCCATTTCGGGCCAATTTCAAGAATTTTTTGACCAAATTTAAGCTTTGCCAGATATTTTATTATTGGCATACCTATAATTACAGCGATTAAAAATGATATCACCATTGCAGCTACTGCAGTTTTCATACTTATTTTTCCTCATTCATTAATAATTTTAGAACTTCTTCCATTTTTTGCGCACGACTACCTTTAAAAAGTACTGCATCGCCCTCTTTTATTTTTTGACTAAGTTCAAGAGCTAAAACTTGTTTATTATCATAGATTTTTGCATCAAAAACCTCTACTTTTCGCCATGCATCTCCAAAAAGACAGATTAAATCGGCAGATTTCAAAGCTTGCGCAAGCACTGCTTTATGTGCCTCGTTTGAAAAATTGCCAAGTTCGCCCATCGCCCCTAAAACTGCAATTTTCTTGTTAGCTTTTGTTTTTTCCAACACCGAAAGTGCTGCTTTACACGAATCTGGGCTAGCGTTATAACAATCTTCGATAACTTTATAACCATTATATTCAAAAATATTTTGGCGCATACCTGTATTTTCAAAAGCATACAAACCTCTTTTGATTTGCTCATCAGTTGCTGAAAATTCATTTGCTACTGCAATCGCAGCAAGTGCATTAATTACATTATGTTTACCTAACGCATTGATTTTTATATCCAATTCTCTGCCAAAACATATTGCAGTAAATTGCGTGTAATCTTCGAATTCTTCAATATTTTTGCACGTTATATCGAGATTTTCAGACTCTAAACCAAAATAAATTACATCGTTTTTTATTTTTATATCACGCAACAAAGGTTCGTCACCATTAAGTATGATTTTCCCTTTTAGACCACTTAAAATTTCCAGTTTGGCATTCAAAATTCCTTCTCGAGAACCTAAGTATTCTATATGCGAAATGCCAATATTCGTGATTACAGCTAGGTCTGGACAAACTGTATCAGACAAAACTTTTATTTCGCCTTTATGATTCATTCCCATTTCTATAACAGCATATTCGTGTTTTTTATGAAGTCCAAACAAAGTAAGTGGCACACCGATATGATTGTTCAAATTCCCTTTGTTTTTGTGGGTTTCGCCCATTTCACAAAGCACGCTGTGTATCATTTCTTTGGTAGTTGTTTTGCCTGCCGAACCAGTAACTGCAACCGTTTTCAAGTGTCGCATTTTACCTTTATATCCTTTTGCCATTTCTAAAAGAGCTTTGTTTGAATCAGCCACTTTAACTTGTGGAACGTTACACACGTCCTTGATAGTCAGAACAGCTTTTGCTCCGTTGGTAACAGCTACATCTACAAAGTCATTTCCGTCAAATTTGTCACCTTTTACTCCAATAAATAGGCAATTTTCACCAATTTCACGTGAATCTATAGAAATATTTGATATCATCGCATTTCCAACTTGTTTTCCATTAGTATATTCTGCGATTTCTGTTAATGTTAATTTTTCCAAACTTGCTCCTCCAGTATTTACGCGAAGTATTTTAAAACTTCTTCACGTTCGTCCAAGTGATATTTTACACCGTGTATTTCTTGATATGTTTCGTGTCCTTTACCCATAAATACGATAATATCATCTTTTTGAGCTATTTCCAAAGCGTGAACTATTGCCTCACGACGCTCTTCTATTACATCATATGGACAAGGCGCATCTTCCATACCTACTAAAATATCTTTTATAATTTCAGCTGGCACTTCTGTACGTGGATTGTCAGAAGTTACTATACATAAATCTGCATATTTCACCGCAGCTTTTGCCATTAACGGACGCTTTGTTTTATCGCGGTCTCCACCACATCCAAACACTGCTATAACTCGACCTTTTGCAAATCCTTTTACAGCACTCAACACATTTACTATGCCGTCTGGCGAATGTGCATAATCAATTAACACTGTGTAATCTGTGTTAGTTTTAACAACTTCAACACGTCCACGAACTCCTTGTGCTGTAGCTAAAGCATCGGTAATATCCTCAAGGCTAACTCCCAAAGATAGGCACGAACCTATTGCTGTTAGTGCGTTATAAACCGAGAATTTTCCTGGTATTCCGAGCTTAATTTTGCAAACTTTATTAAGATAACAAGCATCAAATTCTACACCATTTGAATGTAATTCCACATTTTTTGCCACCAAATCTGCATTGCTATTATCTATACCAAACGTAGTAACTTTACACGTTGCATTTTGTAACATAACGTCTGCATAATCGTCATCAAGATTAATTACTCCATATTTACATTTTCTGAAAAGCAACGATTTTGCTTGTGCATATTCGTCAAATGTATGATGGAAATCCAAGTGGTCTTGCGATAGATTTGTAAAAGCTCCAACGTCAAATGCAATACTATTTACACGGTGTAAAACAAGCGAATGCGATGATACTTCCATAACCATACTGTCGCAATTTTTTTCTTGCATTTTGTGCATAAGTTCTTGTATTTCGAAAGATTCTGGCGTTGTACGCTCTGTATTGATAATTTCCTCGCCTATCATATTCTGATTTGTACCAATTAGACCTACTTTTTTGCCTTGATGCTCTAAAATATGTTTAACCAAATAAGTTGTGGTAGTTTTTCCGTTAGTGCCTGTAATTCCTATTACTTGCATTTTTCTAGAAGGGTGACCATAGAAATTCGAGGCAATTTTGCTCATAGCTCCTCTTGCATCTTTCACCAAAATAAACGGTGCATCAAAATCTGGTTTTTCTTCACAAATTATTGCTGTAGCACCTTTTTCCATTGCACTTTTAATGTATTTATGCCCATCAGTTGCATATCCTTTTATCGCAAAGAAAAGTGTTTTTTCTGTTACATTTCTCGAATCGTTTGTGATATTCGAAATTTCTGTGTTCATATCAATTTTAAAATCTCGAACCAAAACACCTGTTAATAATTCTAGTAATTTCATATTTTCCTCCCTATGCATCTGATACATTTGACGTATCTGTAAATTCTACGCTGATTATTGTACCCAGCGTTACTTGTTGTCCTGCCGACGGACTTTGTTTTGATGCTGAAACCGTACTTGTTCCGCTGACTAAAGCCGAAACGCCAGACGCTTTTAGATATAAGCCATTTGCCTCAAGTATAGATTTTGCCTGGCTTGCAGATTTTCCTAAAATATTAGGTACTGTAATGGTTTCCGTAGGTTTTTCCTCGCCCATATATAGTATCATCGTCGCCGATGACGGTATCATAACATCTGGTGCTGGAACTTGGTCTGTTACAACTGTTCCTTCGCCAACTGTTCTATAAGATAACGCTTGACTGCTTAAATTATCCTCAACTTGTTCTAAAGTTGCACCTACTAAATTTGGTGTAGAAACGTCGATACTCGCAAGTTCTTCATCGGTATAAACAGCCTCAACTCCTATGTATGGCAATACGTCTGCCATAATTCTACCTACTACTGGTGCTGCAATTTGACCACCTTGCGTAAGCGCTCCTTGAGGTTCATCAATCATAATTAAAACTGCGATTTGTGGGTCATCCATAGGGGCAACTCCGATAAATGACGCTATGTAATGGCTTTCACCTGTTGTGATTTCTAGCGCACGTTTTTGAGATGTCGCCGTTTTCCCACCAACTCTATAACCTGCCACGTATGCATTTTTTGCCGTACCAGTTGTTACAACTTGTTGCATTGCAGAACGCATAAACTCTGATGTTTCCTCCGATACAATTTGACGAATTGTTTCGGTTGATGTAGTTTCAACAACCTTGCCGTCTTCGTCGATAACTTCTTTTACGACGTGTGGTTGTACCATATATCCATCATTAACCACTGCTGAAACAGCAGTTATAAGTTGAAGTGGTGTAATTTGGAAGGTTTGGCCAAACGATGATACAGCTAATTCAACTTGATTAAAGTTTGATTCTGTAAAAAATACGCCTGAAGTTTCACCTGACAAGTCAATATTAGTTTTTTCCGTGAAACCAAAAAGCTCGTAATAATCCATAAATGTTTCTGTTCCAACCATAAGTCCAAGTGCGATTAATGCTGGATTGCACGAATTTTCAAGAGCTCCAATTAAATCTACTGTACCGTGTCCACCATCTTTCCAGCAACCAATTGTCCAGTCTGCAACGGTCGTTTGACCAGTGCAATAATGCGTCCAATATTCATCTACTAGTGATTCTTCGTATGCCATTGCAACAGTTAAAAGTTTAAATGTTGAGCCTGGTTCATACGAGTCCACGACTGGTTTATTTCTCCACATATTTGTAAGTACAGTTTTGCGTTGGTCGGAATATTCTTCAGTGCCGATGTATGGTTCAAGCTTTTCAAGAAGTCCTTCGTCTTGAATTACAAATGGTTCGTTTAAATCGTAGTCTGGTTTTGTTGCCATAGCAAGAATTTCGCCTGTTTTAACGTCCATTATAATTCCGCTGACGCCTTCTTTAGGATTGTTATCTTCCATTGCAGTTTCAAGGTGTTTTTCAAGATAATATTGTATAACTTCATCGATTGTAAGTACGATACTATTACCATTTTGTGCCTCGATATATTGTTCATATTCAAATGGCATCTCACCACCCTGAGCATCAGTTGCAGAAATTATTCTACCTGGTGTTCCACTCAAAGTTTTATTATAATACGCCTCAATACCTTCTAATCCATAGCCATCAGTGCCTGTAAACCCAATTAAATTCGAGGCTAAATTCCCTTGTGGATAGTATCTTTTTGTATCTGGAACCAAGCTTATTCCACTTATTCCATTTTCCGAAATCATAGCTCTAACTTCGTCTGCTGTAGATTTTTCCACTTCTTTAGCTATTACTTCATACTGTGTATTTTTAGTAAGTTTTGTGTAAACTTCATTGTAATCTAACTCTAAAATTTCCGAAAGTTTTAAAGCAGCTATATCAATTTTGGTTTCCTGAATAATTTGAGGATCTACATTTACTTGCTCTACACTAGCCGAAACCGCAAGTTCTTTCATATTTGTATCATAAATAGTTCCACGTTCTGGCTCGATTATTTTATCGCTAGTTTGCTGACTCATTGCAAGTTGCACATATTTATCATAATTTACAATCTGTTTGAAATATAATGCCACCGGTACTGCAATACAAATACACGATAATAAAAAAAATGCCGAGAAAATCAAACGTCCGTTTATCATTAAATTTTTATTTTTCACGCAAAACCTCCTCGATTTGGGTTAAAACTCCTTAAATTACCTCTCTAAACTTGAAATAAGGAGTCGGATTTTTTCAAAAATTCCAACCCCTCTGTATTAATTATATAATATTTTAATTAATATATTCCCACACACTTGTAAAAATATTTTTAACTTGATTTAAAATTATTTGGCTAGTTGATACATCGTCATAAGACTCAATTACATCTGTATTTTGAATATGCACTTGCTCAATTTGATTTTGGTCAAGTTTTATCATTCCCAAAGTGTTGATTGCGTATTCTTCCACTGTTTCTAAATTAAACATTTGGTCGATTTGCGCATTAAGCGAAATTTCTTGACTTTGAAGAACCTCTAGTTGTGAACTTAGAGTTGAGATTTCTTTTGTTAAAACTGTCACTTTTGTATAGCTATAAAGTAGCGAAAAAGCACAAGTTGCAATGGTTAAAACTAACGCTATATTGCAAAGCTTAAGCAAACGTACTCTTGCTTTTTTTGACATTTTAGTTTCTAACTTAACTTGAGTTTTATATTCAGTTTTTTCTTCTGGTTGATACTCATAAACACGCTTACGTGCAGTATTTCCATAGACGCTTTCCATCTCAAACCTCCCTAGATTTTTTCGATAACTCTTAATTTTGCACTTCTAGCACGCGGATTTTCTTCAATTTCCGCATCACTCGGAACTATTGGTTTTCTTTTTACCAGCGTAATTTTCGGTGTTTTTCCACACACGCAAACTGGTAATTTTTTCGAACAGTCACAACCTTTTGCATTCTCAGCGAAAATATTTTTAACTATTCTATCCTCAAGCGAATGGAAAGTAATAACTGCTGCCCTACCACCTGGATTTAAACAATCAACTGCTTTTTGCATTGCAATTTCCACCGAAGAAAGCTCGTCATTAACTGCAATTCTTATAGCTTGGAAAGTTTTTTTCGCTGGGTGACCTTGTGCACGTTTCACTTTTTCTGGAAGTGCTGATTTTATAACTTCAACCAATTCTAATGTTGTATTTATAGGTCTGTTATCAACTATTGCTTGAGCGATTTTGTTTGCGAATTTATCCTCGCCGTATTTGAAGATTATGGTACGCAAATCGTGCCATTCCCATTCATTTACTATAGTATGTGCTGTAAGTTCTGCTGTTTGGTCCATTCTCATATCCAAAGTAGCGTCTTGCATATAAGAAAAACCACGTTCTTTTGTATCGAGTTGAGGAGAAGAAACTCCTAAATCGAATAATATTCCATCAACTTTTTCATAACCTGCTGTTTTAATCGCCTCATCTAGGTCACGAAAGTCGCTTTTTACTAATATTACATTGTCTATAAATGGCGCAAGTCTAATTTTCGCATTAGCAAGCGCATTATCGTCTCTATCTATCGATATAAGTTTACCTGATTTTAGCTTTGATGCGATGTGATACGAATGTCCAGCTCCGCCAAGCGTTGCGTCAACGTATACACCATCAGGGTTTATATTCAAATTTTCTAAACATTCGTCTAGTAAAATCGAAACGTGTTTGAATTCCATATTAAAAACCTATATCTTCCATTGCTTTCTCTATTTCTTCTGGACTTAAAGTGTCGTTATATTCGTCCCACTTTTCTTTGTCCCAGATTTCGGCGCGTTCTAAAACGCCAATAATCGCAACGTCTTTTGTTAGACTTGCGAATGTTCTAAGTGTGGCTGGTATTAAAATTCTTCCTTGTGAGTCGAGCGAACAGTCTACCGCTTTTGATAAAACGAAACGTTCTAGAGTTTTTCTCTTTGTTTGAGGTAATAATTTTATCTGATTTTCTAATTGTTGCCAGTTTTCTTCTGAATATACGTACAAACAACCATCAAAACCTCTTGTAACTACTAGATTTTCACCTAATTCGTCACGTAATTTATTCGGAATTATCATACGTCCCTTGGCATCAATAGAGTGATAATATTCACCTTTCATACACTCTCACCCACATTTCAACACTTTCCACCACTTGTCCACACATTTATTATATTACAAATGGTTTTAAAATGCAAGTGTTTATTGGATATTTTATTAACTTTTTTGCACAAAATTTCATCACTATTTTACAATATTTTACACAATCATTCATAATCTGACATAATTTTCAGATTTCTCTCAAGTGGCTTTGTTCCTCGAAAAGTGAATGCACGTTCGAAAAACTTAATTTTAAATTGATTTCTAGTGAGATTTTTTACGTCTTTAAGTTGCAAATTGTAAATTAATTCGGTTTTGAAGGTTAAAATATCTGTTTTTTGTGGATTTTTATTCATTGGACAAATATCGAGGCAAATGTCACAGCCCCAAATGTATTGCGACTTTTTTATGTCTTGCTCGTTTAAAATTTCGCCATTTTCTTGGGTGAGAAAAGATAGACATTTTGACTTCAAAACTCCACTTTTGGAAATTGCACCCTGTGGACAGTGAATTTCGCAGAGTTTACAGTCTATACAAGACTTTAGCTTTGGTGGCTCAAACTGAATTTCAAGGTCAGTTGCGATAATTCCAATGAAAACATAACCTCCATACTTCTCATCAAAAATCAATCCATTACGACCCAAAATCCCAGCTCCACTTTTGTATGCGATATAAACTTCTGGCAGTGGTGATATGTCGCAAAAGCTTACAAAATTGTTGTGTGGATATTTAATTTTATACGTGTTAATTATTTCTTTTAACATTTCAGGAACAACCACGTGATAATCTTTACCACGTGCATATTTTGCAAGGTTTCCCTCTTTACTGTCTGTATAATAAGGAAAAAGTTCTACCATAAATGTTTTAGGGTTATCAATGTATGAAAATAATGTATTTTCATCTTTTATATATTCTTTCACGTCATCAAAAGTGCAGAAATTCAATAAATCACCTCTATATAAATAATACCCTTCTTGAGCTAAAATGTCAAGAAGGGTACGGAATTTTTTGTAGTTTTTTGTATATTTTTATACAAATAGTTAAGTCTATAAGTATAATTATTAATACTATGTACTATTTAATCACTCTAACACGGATAATACCAGCATTTGCTTTGATTTCTTCAACCATTGCATCTGTTACATCACTATTTGTTTCAATAATTGTGTACGCAACGTCACCCATAGAGCGATTTGCCATATTTTCTATGTTAATATGTGCATTTGCAAGAATTGTTGAAATTGTGCCTACCATATTTGGTACGTTTTCATTTGCAATACAAATTCTAGTTGATGCTTCGCGAGCTAATTCTAAATTAGGGTAGTTTACAGAATTTACGATATTACCGTTTTCAAGGTATTCACGAACTTCTTTTACTGCCATAACTGCACAATTATCTTCACTTTCTGGAGTTGATGCACCTAAGTGAGGGATTGGGATAACTTTATCGCAAGCGATTAGTTTCGCATTTGGGAAGTCAGTTACATATGCAGAAACTTTTCCAGATTCTAATGCTGCGATGATAGCATCGTCATTCACAAGTCCACCACGAGCGAAGTTTAAGATACGAACGCCGTCTTTCATTGTAGCTATTGTTTCAGCTGACACTGTGTCTTTTGTATCTTTATTAAAAGGTACGTGGATTGTGATATAGTCACAATTTTCGAAAATTTCTTTTAAAGATGCACAATAATGTATGTCACGAGTTAGGTTTAATGCGCCTTTTACAGATAAATATGGGTCATAACCATAAATTTCCATACCTAAGTGTTTGCAAGCATTTGCAACTAACACGCCGATAGCACCAAGTCCGATTATACCTAGTTTTTTACCTTGAATTTCAGGTCCTACGAATTGTCCTTTGCCTTTTTCAACTAAAGCTTCAACATCGTCGCCTTTGTCTGCTAAAGTTTTTGCCCATTCAATGCCATCAACAACTTTTCTTGAAGAAATAAGTAGTCCTGTGATTACCATTTCTTTAACAGCGTTTGCATTTGCACCAGGTGTGTTAAATACAACAATACCTTCTTTTGCACAACGTTCTAGAGGGATATTGTTAACGCCAGCACCTGCACGAGCGATACATTTTACAGATTCTTCGAAAACTTCATCGTGCATTTTTGCAGAGCGAACCAAGATTGCATCTGCATTTGCCATATCTTCAGCACAAGTATATTTGTCGTCAAAATTAACTAAGCCAGTTTGAGAAATTTTGTTAAATAATTTAATATTATACATAATTAAGCATTTTCCTTTTCAAATTTTTCCATGAAAGCAACTAAACTTTCAATTCCTTCTTTTGGCATTGCGTTATAAATTGATGCACGCATACCACCAACACTTCTGTGACCTTTAATGTTCACAAAGCCGTTTGCTTCACATTCTGCACAGAATTTTGCTTCTAATTCTTTAGTTGTCGCTGTGAAAGTTACGTTCATCATAGAACGGTCTTCAGCTTTTGCAGTACCTGTGAACATAGCAGATTTATCTAAATAATTGTATAAAATTGCTGCTTTTTCTTTATTAATTTTTTCCATAGCTTCGATGCCACCAAGATTTTCAAGCCATTCTAACACTAAACCTACTACATATATACTATATGTTGGAGGAGTGTTGTACATAGAATCGTTTTCAGACATAGTTTTGTAGTCTAAAACAAC
>JAWXUP010000128.1:0-4609 GCA_044426345.1 Clostridia bacterium
TTTGCGTGTGACGTTTTTTTGCGTGTGACGGGCGAACACTGTTCGCCCCTACAAGGTGCACCCTTTTTGTACATAAAAAAAGGGTGCACTACCCTAAGGGTAATACACCATTGTATCATCTTTATTTGCTATTTTACATTAAGATAAACGAAATGCATCGCTTACCTTAAATAAAATCAATATTAAATTAAAGTGCTAATCTATAAATTTCAGCAACATCTTCTTTTGTGAACTTCACAGGGTGATTTACCACTGCAAAAGCCGAAATTTTGTAGAAATTTTCAACCATCCAAGGAATGTCTTCTTCAACAATACCTTGTTCACCAAGCGTAACTTTAAGATTTAAACGTTCTAAAAGTTCATTGATTTTTGGCACGCAATCCGAATAATGTGTTCCACCTAAACACTGAGAAATATATGTACATTTATATTTTTCTTGTGCTACAGTTTTTTCCATTATAACAGGTGTCAAAGCTGCTAAACCTTTGCCGTGTACTAAGTCTTTAAGACCACTTGCTGGGTGTTCCATACCGTGTGCCATAGTAACTCCAGCAGTATTAATTACCATACCACCTATTGTGCTACCAAACGTCAATTTATCCCAAAGTTCAGGATCATTACTGCCTTCATACAGATGAACTAAACTTTCACCTATAATAGCTAATGCATAACGTGACATCATTTCAGTGATAGGTTGTGACCCAGTTGAAAGATACGCTTCAATATTATGACAAAGAGCATCAAAACCAACCGATGCTAATATGCTTTTCGGCATAGTTTCCATCAAAGTTGAATCTATGATAGATGCTTTTGGAATAATCGCATTGCAACGAAGTGATTTTTTATCGCCGGTTTCTGGATTAGTAAGAACTGCAAAGCCATTCCCCTCTGACCCAGTTCCACAAGTAGTTGGCACTAGCACGATAGGTAGAGCCTCATCACTCACCTTAACATTAAAGATATAATCCGAAATATCACCATCGTTCACTGCTAGAAACGCTATAGCTTTTGCGCAGTCCATAATTGAACCACCACCAAGCGCTAAAACCACATCACAACCGTTATCTTTGGCAACTTTTGCGCCTTCCATAGCCGTTGTAGTAAGTGGATTTTGCGTAACTTCATCGAAAATCACGTTTTCAATGCCAGATTCTGTTAATAATTTCACCGTACGGTCTAGAAGCCCTGATTTTTTAGAACTGCTACCACCTGTAACGATTAATGCTTTTTTTCCATATTTTGCAGTGGTTTCTCCGATTAAATCAGCTTTACCACGTCCAAAAATTAAATTTACTGGAAGAAAATAGTTAAAATTCATAAATCTACTCCTAACCCAGTTGAGCTAAAGTTTGTTCAATACATTCCTCAAAAATATCAAGACCTGCGTTTAATTGTTCATCTGTAATCACAAGTGGCGCTAAGAAACGAACTGTGTTACCATATAAACCACAACTTTCAATCATAAGACCTTTTTGAAGTGCATTTTGAACTAATTTTGAAACAAATACGCTATAAGGTTCTTTTGTTTCTCTATCTTTTACAAATTCTATACCAATCATAGCACCTAGACCACGATAGTCGCCTACTATGTCGTATTTTTCCATAAAACTTGCGTATCTACTGTTCACTATGTCAGCGATATGATTTGCTTTGCCTTCAAAATCATCGCGTTTCATAATTTCCATAACTTTTAACGCTGCCGCAGCTGCCAGTGGGTTACCACAATAAGTACCACCAAGAGTTCCAACTATTGCATTGTCCATAATTTCTGCGCTCGCTGTGATTGCTGAAATTGGAAGACCTGCGCCCATAGATTTCGCTGTTGTGATGATATCTGGTGCAGCGCCAACTTCTGCCCAATAACTAGACGCGAAGTATTTACCTGTACGGCAGTTACCACATTGAACTTCGTCTGCGATTAATAAAATTCCGTATTCATCGCAAATTCTACGAACTTCTTTAATCCATTCAATAGGAGCTGGGATAAATCCACCCTCACCTTGAAGAGGTTCTACTATCATAGCGGCAACTTCATTACCTGGAGTGCCTTCTTTTAGTAAAAGTTCTAGTTTTTCAACGTAAAATGCGATAGCTTCAGCTTCTGTAAAGCCTTTTGGTGCTCTGTATAAATATGGGAATTCAGCACGGTAAATACCAGCTGGGAAAGGACCCATTTTTTGAGCATAAACTTTGTTTGCAGTAAGTTCCATCATAAGATTTGTTCTTCCGTGGAATGCACCAGAAAGACAGATAATATTAGAACGACCTGTGTGAGCTTTTGCAACTTTTATAGCGTTTTCATCAGCTTCAGCACCTGAGTTTGCAAAGAAAGTTTTCTTTTTATCACCACGACAAGGCATCATTTCGCTAATTTTTTCAGAAAGCGTGATGTATCCATCGTGAGTAATAACGCTAAGCATTGTGTGGAAATATTTGTCAGCTTGAGCTTTAACAGCTTCGATTACTTCTGGGTGTGAGTATCCTATATTTAGAACACCTACACCACCGATGAAATCTACGAAAACGTTACCATCAACGTCTTCTACCATAGCGCCGTCGCCACGTTCGATTACGATAGGATAAGTATTTCCTGCAAGCGCTTTTGGAACTGTATTAATTTTTCTATCAATCACGTCCTGAGCTTTTGGCCCAGGAACAGATTTTGTTACAATTTTTGGTAATAACATGATTTTATTTGCAACTCCTTACGCTAAAGACGCTCTTGTGTCAGCTAAAGCACCGTCCATACGTTCGATAACTGCTGCCATTTGTTCTTCTGTGATTACTGCTGCTGGTTCAAAACGAACACATTTAGCATTAACTAAAGTACCAGCTGTCATAACGCCACGAGCAAACATTCCTTTTGCAACTTCGTAACCGATGTCAGAAGTTTTGAATTCTACTGCAAGCATTAAACCAATACCACGAACATCGTCAATAATGTCAGAATATTTAGCTTTAAGCATTTCAAGTCCATCTTTTAAGATAACGCCTTTTCTAGCACATTCGCCTGGGATATCGTTGTCGATCATATATTTGATAGTAGCGATTGCTGCAGAACAACAAACTGGGTTACCACCAAATGTTGGAGAACCAAGTAACCATGGATTATCAACTAATTCTTGATTCCACATATGAGGACGACAGATAAGACCTGTGATTGGCATTACACCACCACCAAAAGCTTTACCATAAGTCATAATGTCTGGAACTACATCTTCAGCTTCACATCTCCACATAGCACCTGTACGACCCATACCAGTTTGGATTTCGTCGAAAATTAATGCTACGCCATATTCGTCACAGATTTCGCGAAGTTCTTTTAAGTAACCTGCTGGTGGAATGATAATACCAGCTTCGCCTTGGATTGGTTCTACGATGAATCCGGCAACTTTTTCGCCAACAGCAACTAAGTTTCTGATAGCTTTTCTAGCGTCTTCTGCGTTACCATATTCAACGTGCATAACTTGTTGAACCATTGGAGTGTAAGGTACACGATATGTATATTTACCACCCATAGAAACAGCACCCATAGTTTTACCGTGGAATGCACCTACAGTTGAAATGAACCAACGTCCACCAGTTGCGATACGAGCAAGTTTAAGAGCCATTTCGTTTGCTTCAGCTCCACCGTTTGTGAAGAAACAGTATTGTAAATCACCTGGAGTGATGTCAGCAACTGCTTTTGCAAGGTAGCCACGAAGTGGATCAAGTAATTCTTGAGAGTGAAGAGCTTGGTGATCAAGTTGAGCTTTAACTGTGTCTAAGATAGCAGGGTTTCTGTGTCCACAAGTGTAGATACCAAAACCACCTAGACAGTCGATAAATTCTTCTCCGTATAAGCCTTCGCAAATACTATCGTGGTCACGCCATTCAAGAGTTGCAGAGTTAGTTGATACAGATTTACGATATTGTAACCAACCTGGGCTTACGTAGTTATCAAAATAATTGATAGTTTCTTTTGTCATTAAGTCTTTGTCAGCATCAGACATTTCATCAGCGTGGATATAGCCGATTACTCTTTCTAAATCTTTGCTAGTTTGTTCCCATTTCATAATATATTCCTCCATTAATAATTTACTGTTTTGGTTTTTCTCCCTCCGTCAAAATCAAAGATTTTGCCACCTCCCTCGACAGGGAGGCTTTCCTTGGCTCCTTCTTAGAGGGAGCTGTCACCGCAGTGACTGAGGGAGTTTTCCGTACAACATTTTTTATTGTACGTTTTTTATTTGTCGCGATTTTTTATGTGTCACGATTTTTTACACGTCACGATTTTTTATACGTCACGATTTTTTATGTGTCACAGGCGACCACAGGTCGCCCCTACAAGGTGCATTGTTTTTTGCGAATTTCACATCGTAGGGTTGGTTTTCCATTCCCAATCGTTGCCGATTATAATTTTTCGCTATGTTTTTTTATGTGTCACGATTTTTTATACGTCACAGGCGACCACAGGTCGCATTGTTTTGTGCGAATTTTATATCGTAGGGTTAGTTTTCCATTCCCAATCGTTGCCGATTATAATTTTTTCGCTATGTTTTTTTATGTGTCACGATTTTTTTGTATGTCACAGGCGACCACAGGTCGCATTGTTTTTTGCGAATTTTAA
>JAWXUP010000129.1:0-4427 GCA_044426345.1 Clostridia bacterium
GTAACAGGAACAGTTGTTGGACTGGCACTCAGTAGTCAAAATGACACAGAAATTGAGATAGAGCCAACCCCAACAGCCACGATCGAACCAACGGAAGAACCTGAATGTACAGAAGATGAAGAATGTGAAGATGACTGCTGTACTGAAGAAACGTGCGAAGATGAGTGTTGTGATGATAGCGAAGTTGTAGAACCTACTACCGAACCAACAACATCGTCAACTACTTCCCCAACTTCTACACCGTCAGAAGATGATAGTAGTTCTACATCACATACCCACGACTACACTGTAACAGTTACAAAAGAAGCGACAGAAACTTCCACAGGAATTAGAACCTACACTTGCAGTTGTGGATATACTTTCACAGAAACTATTCCAAAGATAGAAACTGAAGATAGTACAGATGACAGCTTAGAAGTTAACTCAACCAACAGTTTAGGTGCTACAATTGCGACATCAGCCGAAGAAGAAGCCTTGCTAATATTTGAAAGTAGAGTAGCAAAAGGATGTTCTGTATGTGGCTCAACCACTTGTGCAACATTTAACTATGACGATTTAACAGTAGATAGTTCAAGATGTGATGCATATAGTGATGAAACAAACCCAGCTCTATACTGCCAAATCTGTGGCAAGGTAAATGGAAATGGCACAAATGGAACTTGTTGCACACCAATGTGGGATACTGAATGTTACTATTGTGGAGAATATATCCAAGCAGGTGTATGCCACACTTGTGGTGAGTGAGGTGTAAATGAAAATATTTAGAAAATTAATATGCTTAATCCTTGTAATAGGCACTCTAGCTACATTTAGCTTGAGTGCCTTTGCTTTGGAATTTAGTGGATCGTCTAACCTTGGTGGAAGTTCTGGTAGTACAGCTACACAAGGATTTTCTGTTCCTTACACGAATTCAAACTCAATGATAGGATACAGAATATCTGTATTAAACAGCAGTGGAGTTACAGAAGTAGTAAAAGATTTTTACTACAAATCCACATATATGTCAACCTACAAAAATTTCCTTGTAAATTCAAATACAGGAAGTGTTCAAAACAAATATCAACTACTCTCCAACTGGTCAGGTAGTTTTGAAACAACAACTAAAACAATGACATATTGGGGAGATTTGGTAGATGCAGACGATATAGTTTCGTGGGCATCATCAAACGCAGATGCTATTCTTATTAAATTAGGATATAGCAGTGGCGAGGCTGATTTAGCTTATGGAGATAGAATTTTAATTGAGCCTTTGTTCATGATATCAATAGCATCAACCAAATGCTGTATGACTATTTCAGATATAGCAATGATAGGCTCTCATATCTTTGGTAAGACAGGAAGTGTGTATTCGGCAGGTTGGGCTGATGGTAGTTGGGGGTATATCGGTGCGCTCTTAATTACAGTTTAAAACCCTCGTGGTAGAGTGGACACAACTGTAAACCTGATAAAGGTGTTTTAAAAACATACTTTATAGGTAATTGATATAATTGGAAACGGCACAAGAACCTAATATCTTGTGTATCCGATTTCGGCTAATACTCCTGCCAGCTGTCTTGGTGACAAGCAGTTGCGAAGCATAGGTGAAGACGGGGACAATGCTGGTGACAGTACACCTCGGGCTCTGCTATATATGAATATAATTTCCTTGTTTTTAAATTTCGTTAATCCCAATATCCGAACTTAGTGAAAATTAAGAGGATATAATATAAACTTACCTCACGCAATATCGATGAGTTGTTATGGGGTGTAGCGTTAAGGTCGCTAGAGAATACGTGAAAATCGTATCGGTGTAAGCCAAGTTTACGGAGTAGAGAGGAGTTCTAAGTATAGCATTAAAGCAATTATATTGAAAAAGAGGAACTGCCTAACTATAATTTATTGTAGTAATAATTGAGGACGATTTGCACCGAAAGGGTAAAATCAGAAAGATTATGAATAGGTAGTCAGAGGAGCCGTAGTAGTTAAGATACCATATCAAGAAATATGGTGGAGCGAAGGGCTTTAGTCTTGATTTGAAAGATAAAATAAACAAAAAATTCGCCACATTAGATGAAAGAGGCTAATCAATACAGAAATGAGGCGAACACCAACCCATGACAAACAATAATTATTATGTAGACATGAAACAGCGATTTATTGACTTTAAAGAAAATAAATACAATATGCGATTATTGCACCCTATGGTGTATGAAAGCAATAATGTTGCTCTTGCCATTAGACAATTAAGCAAAAGCAAAGGTCGAATGGCAAAAGGTCAAGATGGAACAAGTTACAAAACACTTGAAAATTATTCCATTGACGAATTATCCGAAATAGTCAAAGATAGATTGCTTAACAAGAAAATGGATTATGTTAAACGAACATATATCCCAAAAAGTAACGGAAAAATGCGTCCACTTGGAATTTGCTCTATATGGGATAAGTTAGTGGAAAAATGTATTCAATTAGTAATTGAGCCATATTGCGAAACAAAATTTGTTTCTAGTTCTTTTGGCTTTAGAGAACAAGTAAGTACACATAACGCATTAGCAAAAGTTAAAAACCAATGCAAAACAATGCCTTTTGTTTTGTCAGTAGACCTTGAAAATTATTTTGGTACAATAAATGCTGATATTGCTTACAGAGAAATGTGGTATATTGGAATTAAAGACCAAATAATCTTAAACTATATATTCAGATATATCAAAAAAGGATATTATGAAAACTCTATTAAAGTAGAAGAACCACTCGGAACTGCCCAAGGTTCAATACTTGGTCCAGTTATTAGTAATATATATCTTCACAGATTTGATGTATGGTTAAGAGAACAAAGTGACGATTGGCATGATAAAAATATTTCAAAATTTCACAATAATCACAGACGTAGAAATATGAGGTTGACTAATCTAAAAATTGGTATTCATGTTAGATATGCAGATGATATTTTAGTTTTATGTGATAATATCGAAGATGCTCAAAAATTTGAATATAGCATACGAAAATATTTAACGCAAACTATGAAACTCAAAGTTAATAGTGATAAAACTAAAATTTATGATTTAAGAAAAGAAACTATGAAATATTTAGGCTATGTATTTTATGCGTGCCCTAACTTAGATATTAAATCTGTTACACAAAAAGGCACATTACGTGTAAAAAATATTTTGCACAAAGATAAAGAAGATGAAATTGTTAAAAAGTGTTGTAGATTATTAAATGACATCAAAAAGAAAACAACATTTAAGACAATTCAAGCATGGAACACCTATGTGATAGGACTACATAACTATTACAAAGGAATGACACACTTTTACAAGTGTTTTACAAAAATAGGTTGGCGAATTTGCAGAAAATTTTATCACACAATGCACAAAAAGGTTAAGTTTATTAAAGATGAAACATATAAAAATAATTTCATGAATGGTACGTATAGTTCGTGGGGTAAAAAGGGATATTTCTGTTTCTCTAGTTTTCCTGTTATAGAAATATGGTGGGCGAACTGGGATAAAGACTTAATACGTGGTCAAAAAGGTAAAGTATCAAGAGTAAATCCTTATGATTACAAAGAAAAATCTCATAAAACAGGAGTATCTTTTGAAGATATTAAATATCTTACAGAAACCTCAAGAAATATAAAAAGCAGTAGATTTGCTATGTTCAGAGTGAGTAAGTATAGTTGCACCAAAGGTGCAAGCTATATGACAGGACTTAAAGTTCCAGTAGAAGAATATCATTGTCACCACATTGTTCCAAAATACAAAGGTGGAACAAATGATTTTGATAATCTTTGTGTGCTTTCAAGTGCAGAACATAGAATGTTACACAGTAAAAATGCTGAAATTTTATATGAAATTTATCCAAAACGAAAAGAACGTATACGTAAACTAATTGAAAATTTATAATTTCAACTTAAATAAATATGTCGTAAATGCATTGAAAAAAGAGTAATATCTTAACAAATTAAGAGGGCGAGCCGTATGCGATGAAAGTCGCCCGTACGGTTCTGGGTGGGGGAAAAAACCGAGGTTGAAAAACCAGAGTTTTACCTATCACACATCCAACTACACACAAAAATTCTGGCCAAATTATTTACACACAACTTCGTCAGATAATTCATCAAACTGGAGTGATTTGTGGAGTGCAGCACCCACTTTATCATCTATTGCAACCTTTGGAACTTTGCTCGACAGTGGATATGGTGTAGCTGTTGGATATAAAAATACAACAGCAACGTACACGGTAAGTTATGATGCAAATGGTGGTACGGGTGCTCCGAGTTCTCAAACGAAAATTCATGGAACAACTTTGACGTTGTCATCGACTAAGCCAACTAGAACTGGATATACCTTTAAAGGTTGGGGAACTTATGCAAGTGACACAAGTGTTAACTATTCAGCAGGTGGGTCGTACACGAGAAACTCAGCAATGACTCTGTATGCCATTTGGGA
>JAWXUP010000130.1:0-4382 GCA_044426345.1 Clostridia bacterium
TAAAACCAAACTTTCCGAGCGTAGTTTTACGCACTGGCTTGAAATTCCAAATATAAATTATGATACGGAGGAAAATTAAATGAAAGAAAATACTATAAAAATCCTAAAAATCGAAGTCGGCAAACAGCCTTATATGAAAGAAATCGACAATAACTTAAAGTCACTACAACGTGAAGTTGGTGGTCTTATTCAACCAGTTGAGCTTGGGTTTGGTTGCCTTGCAATAGTAAATGACGAAGGAAAAATCAACGGTTCTGAACCTAATCGTTGGCTCGGTGATCAAGATATTATCTGCGGTGATTTCTTTATTTGTGGCGATGATGGTGATGATTTCAAGTCGCTTACAGACGAGCAAATAGAAGTTTGCAAACGTACTTTTGACGAAGTGCCACAGTTTAGTGGTGACGAGCAAGAACTCGAACCACAGGCTTTTGTGATTGGGTTTGATTTTTAGGTTATGAGCAAATATTATTTGAAAAAACGGTTAAAATATGGTATACTATGTTCAAGAAAGTAGGTGTTGAGATGATATTCGAATTAAAGCATAAAAATATTACAGTTTTAGAAATGGAAATCGATGACGAAACTGAAAATATATTAAAAATAACAAACGTTATAAACCCAAAACACTTGCCTATCGGTATAAGATTTGAGCGTGGCATTGTTGATAGAAAAGCTTTAAATACATGGCTTTTAAGCAGAAGTATTCCGGCTAGTCGTGAAAATATTTTAGAAGCACTTGAAACCGTTGCTTTAACAAATACATCACAGCTAATTACAAAATGTTTCGGACTTAGCCTGTCTGATTGCTACTGGATTTGTCCTAAAGATAGCGCCATGAATTTTGATGAAATCAACTTTTTTACTAATGAATTTTCAAAAGATATGGGCGAAATTCTCTTCGGAAACGAACTTGCAGAATTCAGTTTAATGTCGCCTGACAACACATCAGATGGTTGGCTTAAAAAGAAATGGATTATTAAAAATGACAATCGTTACCTCGTAAAAGGTGGCAGTGGCGTATATAAGCAAGAGCCTTTCAATGAAAAAATAGCATCGAAGATTTGTGACATTTTGGATATACCTCACGTTGAATATGATGTTGAATATATTGAAAATTCGCCATACAGTATTTGCGAAAACTTCCTGTCGGTAGATACCGAATTCATATCAGCGTGGAACGTATATAACCACTTTAAGAAGCCTAATAACATCACAGCTTTTCAACATTTGATAAATTCGTATGAAAAACTGGGAATAATTAACGCACGTAATAGCATTGAAAATATGCTGTTGTTAGATTTTATTATTGCAAACACCGATAGACATATGAATAATTTCGGTATAATTCGTGACAGTAATTCGCTTGAAACTTTAGGTGTCGCACCAATTTTCGACAGTGGAACTTCTCTGTTTATGTCTATGCCAGTTACGAATAAAATCGAAAATATCCCATGTAAACCTTTCAAGAAAACCCATGATGAACAACTTCAATTAATAGAAAATATACAAGAAATTTCAGATGATACCTTAGAAAAAATCAACAAGTGTTTAATCGAAATTTTAAAAGAAAATCCATTTATGGATAACAAACGTTTGGATTTTGTGAATAAGCAATTTGAAAAAAGATTGCAAGAACTTGAAAATCTAGAACATTCGCAAAATCTAGACTTTGAAATAAAAATGTAATAACCTTAGCACACCAATTCGGTGTGCTTTTTTGCGCCTTAAAGGAGAATATTTTATGAAAAAGACTAACATTACCATAAGTTTTGAAAGCGAAAAACTTGATGCTTTAAACTTTTATATCGGCAAAAAAGACGTGAATTTGCAAGAAGAACTGGCTGATACATTGCAAAAATTATACGAAAAACACGTTCCACAGCCTACTCGTGAGTATTTGGAGGATAAATTAGAGCGTGAAAACAAGAATAAACGTGTAAATAAACCGACTGCTACCACCACGCACTAGCCATTTGTTTGGCAAAATTCGCCCTGTGTGGCAGTTGTTTGGTGTAGGTCGAGGAAGTATGCCACTAGATGGCTTATACGTAAATTTCGACGATATATAGAATTACAAAATTAAGGGCTTATTATTTATTAGCAGGAGAAAGACAGGTGGTCAAAACCCACCTGTCACCTACATCGGACGGCAGTGCCGACCGATTGTTACGAGCTTTTAAATGTTTTTTCTTAGGTGGTCGGATTTAGGATTTTGTGTCAGATACGTGGTCAAGATTGCAATTCCACGAGCATTTAACGTGTTTTTTAGGTGGTCGACAAGGTGGTTTGCGGAGAAATGGAGAAAAAATGGAGAAAAAGAAACGCACAGCGATATGGTTATACCCTCAAACGTTTGATAAAATAGACGAAGTTATCGACGTAGATAATTTTAAAAATCGTAGCGAATTCATCGAAAAAGCTGTAGATTTTTACATCGGTTATATAAATTCAAAAGACAGCACGTCTTATCTCGCAGAAAATTTGCAAACAGTTTTAAAAGGCACTATGCAAACGACAGAAAACAGAATGTCAAATACACTCTTTCGATTGACTGTAGAGATGAGTATGATGATGTATATTTTAGCACAAGGTCTTGAAATCACCGAAGAAAGTTTGCAGATTTTACGTGCAAGGTGTATTAAAGAAATCAAGTCTACAAAAGGTAAAATTAGATTTGAAAATGTTATAGAAAGCGAAAAATAATGGCAAGACTAATTATTAAAAACGGATACTTAAAAGGCTCTGCAAAATCATCATCTCACAAAAACTATCTTGTAAATTACATCGCAACTCGTGATGGTGTTGAGTGTTTGAAACTTGAAAATTCAAGTTCTACGAAAAAACAAAAAAAGTTAATCGTTGATATATTAAAGGACTTTCCAACAACGAAACTTTCGTTTGAATATGATGACTATATGCTCAATCCGACTGCTGAAAATGCGTCGGAATTTATTATGTCTGCACTCGAGCAAAACGTTTATAAAATTCAGAATCGACAAAAATATTTGAACTACATTGCCAATCGTCCGAGAGTTGAAAAAACATCTTCACACGGACTTTTTAATGGTACAGATAGCAATATTGTGCTGTCAAAAGTTGCAAAAGAAATAGCAAATCACAACGGAAATGTTTGGACACCGATTATTTCTCTGCACCGAGAAGATGCTAATATTACTGGTTTTGAAAATGCTCACGAGTGGCAAGCTTTAATTTCTGAACAGGTGTTAAAAATTTCAGAAAGTTTTAAAATTCACCCAGATAATTTCAAATGGTACGGAGCGTTTCACAACGAGAGCCACCACCCACATGTGCATTTAATTTGTTATAGCACAAACGAAAACGAGGGTTATTTAACTAAGCAAGGCATTGAGAAAATGAAGTCAGCTTTGCAAACTGAAATTTTTAGGAAGGAACTTACTCCACTTTACGAAAATAAAACCAAACGTCGAGATGAGCTAAAAAAAGAAGTGCAAAAGTCATTCGTTGAGTTAAAATCAAAGCTTGTAACCACTGACTACACCAACCCTAAACTTGAGTTTTTAATTACACAACTTGACGAGAAATTAAAAACCCACAAAGGCAAAAAACAGTACGGATATTTACAACCAAACGTTAAAAAAATCGTTAACCAAATCGTTGATGAGTTGGCTCAAGAACCGAATGTTAAGTCTGCGTTTTCGTTGTGGCAAGACCTACAAGACGAGATTTATCATAGCTACAAAGACACCCTACCTGAGCGACTTGCGTTGTCCGAGCAAAAAGAGTTTAAGTCGATAAAGAATATGATTATCTCAGAAGTTTTAAAGCTTGAAGAAATGGAAAATATAGTTGCACAAGACGTTGAAAATGCTGTGCAAACAGTAAGTTTTGATGCTGAAACTAATGTAAATGCAAATAACTTTACACAAGAAATAAATAATAATATTTCTACTAATAACAACTCAAATACTGTCGAAAACATTGCTCCGTCAGTCGCTTTTGCAGTATCGAATATTTTTAGTGCATTATCTAATATTTTTCAAGAAAACACACCTAAAGACAGTACCACCTCCCACCAAAAAATCGACAGCAAATCGCTTAGAAAACTTCGAGAACTTAAAGCTTTGCGTGGTCAAAAACACACTGGCGAAGATACAGAGATGATATACAAAAGTTCCAATTCTCATCTTTTCGGATAATTTTTCACCATACTTCGTTAATTTTCTTGTTAATAGCAAAACTATTAGCTTCAAAAACTGCCTCGTTTGGCAAAAAAATCTCTCAAAAATCTACTGGGTCTTTTAGAAGAGTATTGATGGGGCAAATTACACAAAAATGAGGAGCATCTCACCTCTGTGTAATCTGTTGTTTTACAACTAAAATAACCCTTTCTGTTTTTT
>JAWXUP010000131.1:0-4366 GCA_044426345.1 Clostridia bacterium
GAACTTATACCTCAACGAAAAAGGTAGCGCTAGTGCCGATGAATTACAGCAAATGAACGGACGAAAATACGTCGAGCAAATGATTGCGAGCAACCCTACTGTTCTCGTCAGCGATTTAGGCTTTGTCTACCAAAATTCGAACAAACCTCAAGAACTGTATAACGGTCAAACGTTCCCGGCCTATTGGTACGAGCCTTGCATAATTACACTCGAAGTTACAGCCGACGACAAAACTGAATACCTATTTTTGCCGTGCGAAGAATCAGAAATCTACAAAACTCTGTTAAGATTAAACACTGACTTAAAAGCAGTAAAATCATCTATTCACGAGCATAATATCCCTGAAAATATTTACGAAATCTTTACAAAAGACGGAAAAACAATCGGAAACTTTAATAAATTTGCAAAAATACTTGATGAAGTAGGTGGAAAAGAGTTTGATTACCTGTCAAAACTCGTTGACTACATTAAAATAGACACCCCAGCGCAACTTGAAACTTTGACAAAAGCCATGTTTGAGTTTGAAACTTACCCAAATATTTATTCGCCCGAAGAGTACGGACGTTTTATGATTTGCGAAAGCGAGCGATTTGATTATGACGAAAACTTAGAAGAATTCATAGACTTTCGTGCGTATGGTATGCAGAAGACTTTGCACGAAAATGGAACATTTACCGAAATGGGTTACATCAATTACTTAGGTTATGACAACGAAATGGCTCAAATTCTCAACAAAAAGCTTGATATTGGCATTGTTTTAGACGATTATAGCGAAACTTTGCGACTATATATGCCACTGACTATCACTTCTTTTGAAATCGAAAACGATTACGGCGACTTTGAAATTTGCGATTATGCAGAAGAACTCGAAAGTTACGAACTTTGTGGCTACGAAGATGAATTGGACGAATTTTTAACCGATTACAGCGACCACGTACCAGAAAAACGTGGTTTGATGGAATATTATAACGAAAAAGACTCGGTAAATGCAAAGGTCGAGAGTTTCAAGTTTGAATTTGAGCAAATTGGCAATGAAGTCTACGGCGTTGCAGTCTGTGAAATTAAAGCACCACTTGATCAAAAAGAACTGACGGTGTTGAAAGACTACATCACAAGTCAAGCAGCAGATGGTTTTGGCGAAGGACTTGAGCAGCAAGAATTTAAACTTGGTGGTAGAAACGTAAATATCAGTTTGTGGAACAGCAATAGCGACTGGGAGATTAAAACGGACGACGAGATAGATTTTAACGAAAACACAATCAATTTTTGTAATTTGTAAGGAGAAATGACTATGAAAATCAATATTTTAAGCGAACATAACAACGCAATCGCAAATTTTCCACTGACAGAACCAGAAATTCAACAACTTTGCGACGAACTGCAAATCGAAAACAACGCTTTTACAAAGATTAAAATTAATCAACCAGACGAGCTATTTTCGACTCTTGAAAACAAGGAAATAGTTTTAGATGAATTGAATTTCTTGACTAAAATGCTAGACAGTTTCAATAGTTTTGAAGAAAATATTTACCTTGCAGTCGCAGATGGGTTCAACTGCACAACAACCAAAGAACTTATAAATCTTGTGTTTAATATGGATTGCTACACAGTGGTCGACCATTCGTACGAAGACCAAAATCAGCTTGGAAAACTGCTATTTATGAATGAAAATGTTGGCATGTCTACCGATGAATATGCTGATTTTGACGGCGTTCAGTATATCGAAGATTTCATCGAATTGAATCCACTTATGTGCAAAACGAAATACGGCGATGTTTATTTGAACAGCAATGATGAAATTCAAGTTTTTAATGGTAAAAACCTACCTTGTTTGGTTTTTGACGAGAGAAACTTAGTGATTTGTGCCTCTGTCGATGCTAAAAATGAGTATTTGTTCTTACCTTATCACGAAAATGAACTTAGTAAGGTTCTGCAAAGACTTGATGTCGATGATTTAAGTGACGTGAAGATTGAATTTGAGACACACGAATTGTCAAATGATGAGTTTGAAGAAATAAAGGATGAAAAAAACTTGGAAAAATTGAACGATTTTGCAAAAAAGCTTGAAGATGAACAAGAAGCACAAGATTTTAGTATGCAAATGGGATAAAAAAATGGGTGGTCAAAATAACCACCCTACTTTAATTAACTTTTTTATAAACTATAATGTCATCAATATTGCAATCTAATGCAAAACAAATTCTAGCAAGAACATCTAAGTCCATCTTCTCTACATTGCCAAAATACCATTTTGTAGCTACTTCGTGACGAATATTTGCAAGTCTAGATAAAGCACCACGTGTTATGTTTCGTGCGTCCATAAATTCTTTGAGTTTAAACTCTATCGTGCCATAGTCTTTTAAAGTTATTACTGAATTATCTTTCATAACATTACCTCCTACATATATTCTATGTTAATAGTTACGTCTTGACTATTCACATATAAACAGTTACTATATAGATAGTATATTTATAAGGAGAGAATTTATGAATCCAAAATCAATCGCATTCACAGGTCATCGCAAGCTACCGACTGGTGCCGACCTTGAAATCTTACGCAAAAAAATATATCTTGAGTTAGAAATTGCAATCGCTCAGGGATACACACGATTTTATAACGGTTGTGCTACTGGTTTCGACCTACTCGTGCTTGAAAATTTAATAGAGAAAAAGCAAGTTATCGATATCAAAAACCCAGTAAATATCGAAGTAATCTGCGTTATACCCTATGAAGAACAAGCTAAAGATTATTTAGAATCTGAACGAGAAATTTACTATTACTGCCACGAAAAATGCGACAAAGTTGTAATGCTCAACACAAAATTCAAGCCATCGTGCTTTAAAGAACGCAACCAATATATGATAGACCACTGCGACAAAGTCATAGCCTACTACAATGGTGGTTTTCGTAGTGGAACTGCTCAAACTGTGCGAATGGCGAACAAAAAAGACATTCAAATCATAAATTTATACTAAAATCTACACCTATTTTAAAAAATGGGTGTTTTTTTATGTCATTAAGGAGGAAAAAATGAAATTCCCATCAAAACAGCAAGTAGATAAAATAAAAGAAAACTTTCCAGTCGGGACTGTTATTAAACTGATTTTAATGGACGATCCATACTCACCAATTCCGTCTGGAACTGTCGGCGAAGTAACGAAAATCGACGACGTTGGAACGTTGCACATGAAGTGGACGAATGGCAGTACGCTCGGAATTGTGCCAGATGAAGACGATTTTCAAGTGTTATCACGTCCACAAGAAGAAAATGAAATGACGATGAAAGGGACAATATGAAAACTATAGAATACGTAACCCAAGACAAAATCACAGGCGAACTATCCTACATCTACCTACCCACGTTTAAGGAGCATATCGAAGATTTTCTGCAAAAACTCAGCCCAAATGATGAATTTTACTACATGGACGTGCTAGATATCAACGAAATTTCAAATATTACTGTGTCGAGTATCGCAAATGCAGATATTTATGGACTGAATCATTTAGCCGAAAAATTAGCTGAATTAGATTTAATTGAGCGTTTTGCGTTTGATGGTGTTCTGCAAAAACTCGAAGAACAACCGATAAATCAAACCAATCTCATAAACTACGCATACAATATTCAAGACGGCAAATGTGCAGATGCAATCCCTGCTACAGACCACGTCGAACTCGCTGAATTTTATCTCGACTGCAATTTAATACTAGAAATTGCTGAAATCAAGGGTGATTCGTGGCAATGGATATACGACCACATCGATTTTGAGCAAGTCGGAAAGGAAATCGAGCGAAGTTCAGGTGGAATTTTCACAAACGATGCTTTTGTAACGTTCAGTGAAACGGAGCAATTATTCGACGGAAATTTCAAACAAGCCGAAGAATTAGGCTGTGTGTTCAAGCTTGAAATTGGACTGAAAGAAGAAACTGAAACAAGTCAACGAGTTACTGTCACACTACCGAACAGAGATAGCAACTTAAATGGACTGATTTTTGACTTCGGTGTGGAGAGTTTTGACGAGCTGAATTGCTATAAATTCGAATCAAACATACCACTTTTAGAGCCAATGGACTTTGAGATGTGGGAGATTTTCAGACTTGATTCGTTAGCTAAAGAAATTGAGAATTTTGCCGACTGCGACAAGCTTACAACCTACAAAGCTATGATAGATTCGCTGAAAATCATCGACCTTGAACGTGTAAGTTCAGCGTGTGATTTTGTTTGTGATTTTGAGCTAAAAACCGACGTGCGAACACCTGTCGATTATGCAAAAACCAAGCTGAAAGTCACCTTGCCAGATGAGTTGATTGACAGTTTAGACATTGCAAAATACGGACGAAATATCGCTTTAAAAGATGGCACTTCGC
>JAWXUP010000132.1:0-4339 GCA_044426345.1 Clostridia bacterium
CCTAAATAAAGTATATCATATTACCCGTACTTTCGCAAGCCAAACAGCGCAAATACGGGCTTTATTTAATATTTTTTATCCAATTTTATTTTGAGGTCTACATTTTTCTGGAAGTTAACATTTATCTGGCAACGTCATTTTTAACTTACCACTTTCTACCAGTGGCATAACAATTCTCACAGGCGCGCCCTCAGTATGAATACTATAATCTCTATGCATCATAGCTATAAATCATATAATTTGGTGGGTGTGCCCTTTTCTGCTGCTTTCACCTCGACATACTGTGTTTCACAATTATATTTTTGGATAGTTTCCACTAAGCTAAGTAACTCTTCTATTTGCATAATTCAAACCACCTAAGTTTATATTTACATTTTATTAACTGAAAACTTTCTTTGACACTATTACATAAAGAATAATTGCTAGTAGAAAAGTCGTAATATCTGCAATTGGTTGTACAAAAAACAACCCATTCATACCAAAGTGATCATTTAATATGAATATCATGGGAATGTAGATTAAACCTTGTCGACTGATATTTACCACCAAAGCTGCTATTACTGACCCTGTTGCTTGCAGAGCATTTAAAAGAATATATAACATCCCCAATAGGAAGCTTGACAATACTACTACCATTGGAACAAATGTATAGATATTTTGATCTGCTAATTCATTGTTATAAAAAGACGCTCCGACAATTTGGTTTAAATTAAGATAAGAAATTGTTGTTAACACTATACCTAGGGTGAAAGTAAAACCAATGGAGAATTTTATGATTTCTTTATAGCGTTTCTGGTCTTTCGCCCCCACTGCATATCCTAAAAGTGGCTGGACTCCTTGTCCAAATCCTATGAAAATCATACTGATAATCATAGTTACTTGAATCACTGCAGCAAGAACCGCTAACGGCATATCACCGTATTGGGCCATTTGATAACTTAGAAACATTGGTGCAATACTCATTAGAATCATCGCAACTGATGCTGGAACACCTATTAATAATACCTGAAAAAGTATACCGTTGTTAATAGCAAAATCTTTTATATTGATGCTTAATATTGTATTCCCCTTTTGCACATAGAGAAGATAATAAAGACTACCACAAACATTGCCAATTACAGTGGCAATCGCTACACCTTCCACTCCTAAATTAAAACCGAAAATAAAAATTGCATTAAGAACAATATTAATTAAATTTCCTAATAACATACCATTTATTGCTTTTATAGCTTGACCTTCTCCACGCAATAAATTTGAAAGACAAGGTGATATCACCATAAATGGACTTGCTATACACAAAATTTGCAAATAACTCTTTACCATAGAGAATGTATCATCGGTTGCTCCAAGATTTTGAATTACTACATCTAATTTAAAAAAAATTACAGATGCCACCATAATACCGATTCCGATACAACCCCAAAAACAAAATGATGAAATCTTTTTCGCTAGAGATTTATCACCTTTTCCTAAACTTCTTGATAGATAAGACATGCCACCTATACCAAAGATATTGCCAATAGACAACAATATAAAAAACATTGGTGCTGCAATTGATACCGCAGCAATTTGCACTGAATCTCCCGTTTGGGCTATAAAAAATGAATCCGCCATATTGTACAGAAGAATCAGAATCATAGCGGCCATTGATGGTATTGCATTTTTTAACACTGCTTTTGGAACAGCTTGTGTATTGAATTGTTCTAAATTATTATTCATTTGTGATGTTCTTCTCCTTTTCTTGTTCCATAATATCTTTTAAATACAATTGTTGATTACTTGGGTACATTATTTTTATATTTCTAATTGTATCAGTTGTTTTATATCCTATTCACTAATTTAACTTTAGGATTTATCTTCTCCTCCTCCAAAAGATCTTTTGAAAAACCACCACTGCTAAAAATAATGTATTCTACATTTTTGGAATTTATCATTCGCTTTAAGACTTCACCCTTTTCTTGTAAACGATATAAGACCCCTAACCCTTTTTCAGATTTCGTATATTTACATTCCCCTACAATTAAATTATTATCCATACTATCAATGGCCACAAGATCAACTTCTCCTGTTTTTGCTCCCCAATACCTACCAAGTTTATCAAAATTAAAACTCCAAGTCCCATTCATATTAAGTTCCCACATTTTTTCTCTTGCAACGTCTTCATAGATATAAGAAACATAATTTTGCACAAAACCTATTCTAATTTTATTCATTACAAAGTCTATCTCGCCTTTTTCTAGAAAAGAACGATACGGATAAACAAACTGAAACCAAAAGGCAATATAGTTATCTGTTATCTTATATAACCCACTTTTGGATTTTTCAGGATTTGCTTCTGTAACAGGTACTTCTCGCTCTACTAAATCTAAATCCATAAGAACCTTTAAATATTTCGTAATACTTGTTGATTTTATACCCATTTCAGTGGAAATGGCAGATAATTTGCGATTACCAAAAGCGATGGCTTTCATAAGGGTGAAATAACTCCCAATTTCACTTACTTCTTTTTGTAATAGGAAATAAGGTTCTTCATATAGAAAACTTTGCTTATTTAAGATAGATTTTTCTATGGCTTCAAACACATCTATATAAGCACTTAACATTTCCACGTATTTAGGTACGCCTCCTGTAATAGCATAAAAGGGAATTAACTCCTCATAGCTTTGGTTTTCATAGAATTCATTGTAATGCTTGAATTCAATTTGTTTTAATTTAATTTGTGCTGTTCTTCTACCATATAAGGGGCTGCCGTAATCAAGAGTCTGGGATATCATAAGGGATACATATGAACCACAGATAATAAACATGACATTGCCATCTTTCATCACAGTATCCCAAGCCTTTTGTATAATAGATGGAAATGCCGAATTGGACATACCTATATATTGAAACTCATCAATTACAATAATTTTCTTTTCATTTGGCTTAAATTTAACAATCTGTTCAAAGATAGACACCCAATCTATATCAGCTCTTTTTAGCAATTCATTTTCTATAAAATCTGCCACCATATTTTTAAAAGCCTTTTTGTTCTGCTGTTCTGATTCTTCTGTTGCTAGAAAATAAAGGCTATTATGATATTTCTTTAAAAATTCACTAATAAGTTCTGTTTTACCAACCCTGCGTCTACCATAAACAACTACAAAACTAGAATGATCACGATTGTATTCTTCTTGTAACGTTTTCAATTCTTCTATTCTATCGACGAATTTTCTCATAAAATTCACTATCACTTTCTCGCTGTCTAGCAATTAAACCAACAATATTATACTTGTAATTATTATACTCCAAATCATAATAAATACAAGTGTAAAATGATTGATACTTTTCATCTCCGTACCTTGGCTAAACTGTGCAAGGTGCCTGTTTGATTTTATGTATTTATACCTTCATACCAAAACTTATCCGATCCATTTCTCTTTAATTCTTTGAATATCTTTTTTTCGTATATCATCACCTTTCTTCTCTGTGATTTATATGTCAATATAAGTGAATTACCAACCAAGTAACTTTTCTATACGTTGTCTATAACTTAAATCTAATTGTTCGTGCAGTAAACTAAGTTCTTCTGGTGTATATTTTGTGAGATCACTGTACGATGGCAAATCACCCTGAACTTTACCAGTTGCATCTACTGGATAATCAGCATTGTGTACTAAAATATTATTTTGTCCAACATGATAAGGATGAAAATCTAGGTCCTCAAAGTTGTAAACTGTAACGTAAGCGTCAACTGCTAGTGCAGGAGACGCTGTTGTACGATTGCTTCTTTCTCTTCTTTCGTTCTAGCCATAAATAACCTCCTTGTGTTTTATGAGGTCATTATATCTCGCGTGAGGGTTGGTGAAAAGGTGTGCTTGAGTTGACGCTTACCCATAAAATTTCCACTTCCTTAGTTATAATACTTCTGTTCTTTACTTTTCGGCTTATCTGGCAATGTCATTTTCAGCTTACCGTTTTCTACCAGTGGCATAACAATTTTACTCATTGCATAATACTGTGTTTTACCTAAAAAATCTGCAAGTTCTGCTCTAGTTCTAGGTGTTTTACAAAAGTCAATTAAACTGTCTGTTGTACTCATTTTTTCTGTAGTACAATCATTTTGTTCGTCTTCATTTAATACATTATTTTTTAAAGTTACTGTAAACGCACCTCGTCTATTAGTAAACTCTGGCACACATAAACCCATTCTTTTCATTTCATAGTGAATGGTAGGTATACCTGAATATCTGTTTTCTGCTGTTTTCTGAACTTCTAATATATGTGTTAGTGTTTGATTTCTTGTATCAGCGTGAACCTTGCCTAACCCATCAACTGTAATTCTGCCATAAAGACCACC
>JAWXUP010000133.1:0-4322 GCA_044426345.1 Clostridia bacterium
CCAAAATCAAGAAAGGACGGTTAATTTATGATTTTATCAATTAAAAAAAGCAAGTTTTGGTCATATCTCAAAAGCAATATTCTATATCGTGTACGTAAAGTGAGATTAAGAAAAGGTGTGAAAATTCTTATTGCTATAGTGCTGGGAGCCCTGTTACTAGCTGGACTTTACACACTTTTCGATGACACAATTATGCCAACTTTAACTGAACGTATCGAAGAAATGTTCGACTACGCCGGATAGGAGGAAATGAGTATGAAAATTGATGTTAAAATCGGCGAAATCCGTGAAAATTCTACCCTTCGCGCTTACGCAACAGCGACCCTAGATGACAGCTTTGTCATAACTGGAATTCGTGTGCTAAATGGCAAGCACGGAAACTTTGTTGCAATGCCAAGCTACAAAAACGCTAAAGGCGATTACGTCGAATATTGCCACCCAATCACAAAGGAATTCAAGAAAGAATTAGACCAAGAAATCCTTGATGCGTTTTCTCAAAAACAACTCGATGATCTTTCAGAAGAAGAACTACCAGACTGGCTACAAGGTCAGTCAATGTAATGGATTTTTTATTCATTTCAGCCTTACTTTACGCAAGTTACACCGACATTAAAAAGCGAGAAATATCTGATAAGCTCTGCCTTTTCATCGCACTGCTCTCGCTCTTTAATTTGCACATTTTCGGAATATTTTCAGCGTTGCCATTTCTCATAGCAGCGCTGATAGTTCCAGGCCATATGGGTGGCGGCGACATTAAACTCGTAGCTGTAGCAAGCCTTTATCTCGGCTTTTGGACTACGATTTATGCCTTAATAATCGGTTTAAGTTTAAGCTCGATTATCCACTACTCTGTAGCTCTTTTTTACAAAAATAAGAACAAAATGATACCACTTGCACCATTTTTGAGTGCAGGTTTTATCATTTTACTATTAATTTAGGAGGAATTTTATGAAAATTCTAAAAAACAGAACGATTTTAGGTATCGTTTGCATAATTTTATCGCTAATAATTTGCTTTGGAATTACTCCGATTTTCAACGACTCGCTAAGTCAAAAAGTTGATATTGTGAGAGTAAAAACTGACATCTCAGAAGGTACACAAATTACGTCAAATATGCTTGAAACTGTCGAAGTTGGTGCGTATAATCTGCCGAACAACGTAGTCTTGACTACCGATACCGTCCTTGGTACGTATGCTATTGCTGATTTTTCAGTCGGCGACTACATTTTAAGCAATAAAGTTTCAACTGAAATTCAAGCGCAAAACTCATATTTGTACAATCTCGATGGCTCAAAACAAGCGATTTCCGTCAGTATATCGGGCTTTGCAAACGGACTTTCTGGCAAGCTTGAAAGTGGTGATATCGTTTCAATCATAGCACCTGACTACAACGGACTCGGTGAAACCGTTATCCCAACAGAACTGACGTATGTCGAAGTAATTTCAGTGACTTCGGACAGTGGCATTGACACAAACACTGGTGAAATCACAGCCGACGATGACATCGAATTGCCAGACACTATAACGCTTTTAGTGACTGCTGAACAGTCTAAATTGCTCGCAAAACTTGAATCGGACGGAGAAATCCACGTGTCGCTCGTCTATCGTGGCTCAAGTGAGAATTGCGAACAATTTTTAGCAATACAAGACGAAATTTTACAGCAACTACTACTCGAAGAAACTACAGAAATCATTGATGAAATCGAAGATACCGAACAAATCGAGGTGGATTAATGCTTAAATTTAAGAAAAATACCATCTTTTCTCGTGAAAAGTCTGAAAATTCAACCGAAAACATAGCAAGCAGTGGAGTTTTAGCTGTTTGGGGTACTCCGTCGAGTGGAAAAACCATCATTTCGGCTAGAATTGCAGATTATTTGGCGAGTAAAAAGCAAAATGTCGTGCTACTTTTGTGCGACGATACAGCGCCGATGTTGCCTTGCATAATTCCACCTACCGAGCTTGAAATCGAGAAATCTCTCGGCAGTATTTTAGCTGTACCAACTGTCACCGAAAACATCGTGCGACACAATATGATAACACTTAAACACAATTCCCACCTGACTTTAGTCGGTATGCTCAAAGGTGAAAACGAATACACTTACGCACCATACACAACAATTCAAGCTGAACAACTTATAGACGTTTTGCGTGAAATCGCAGATTTTGTTGTCATCGACTGCAGTAGTTATATCGCAAACGACGTGCTGTCAGCTGTGGCTTTGAAAGAGGCTGACGATGTGCTACGCTTGGTGAATTGCGACCTAAAATCTATAAGCTACCTATCGAGCCAGCTACTACTAATTCGCAACAACAACTTCGATATGGACCGACAATACCGAATCGCAAGCAACGTCAAACCTAATCAAAGCATCGACAAAATGTCTGGTGCGTTGGGCAATGTAACGTTCACTTTGCCACACTCGTCAGAGATTGAAGAAATGATTTTACAAGGTAATTTATTCGCTGAACTTAGCCTTAAAAATAGTCGAGAATTTCGCAAAGAAATCGCTAAAATTTGCAAGGAGGTATTCGGAATATGATAGAAAAACGAACGCATAATTTGTTCTTCAACACTGCCGAAACGCTTGATTTCTCCGATGTTTTAAAGCAAGTTCAAGAGCATATTTCGAGAACTATGCTGAACTTTTACACGGTAATTCAAGTGACACAAAAGACAATTTAAAGCGATATATATCAAGGTTCTTAACTAGCAATAAAATCTCGGTAAATTCTATGACGACACAAGAAATTGTTGACAAAATCTACACCGAAATGGCTGAATATGGTTTCCTTACTAAGTACATTTTCGGCACTGGGATTGAAGAAATCGACGTTAATAGTTGGCGAGATATTGAGGTGCAATACTCAAATGGGCAGACTGTAAAACTCGATGAACACTTCGACTCGCCCGAACACGCAATCAATGTAATTCGCCGAATGCTCCACCACTCTGGAATGGTTCTAGATAACGCACAACCGATAGTTTTAGGGCATTTGAGCGTAGCAGTCCCAATTTTGCTAGTTTTTTGTGTTATTTAAAGATAAATCCACCCTTTTGCGATTAAAAAAGGTGGATTTTTAACAGTCTGAAACCTCAGCATTAACTGAGGTTCATAATTACTTATCGCCATAATGTGTCCCACATTGAACAATTTTTATGGTATCATTTTCAATTTTATAAACAATTCGATTTTTGTCGTCAATTCGTCTGCTAAAGTAACCCGATAATTCGCCTTTTAGTGGTTCAGGCTTGCCAATTCCTTCGTAGCCGTTGCGACTAATATCGTCAATAATTTTATTAATTCGCTTTAAAGTTTTTTTATCAACTGTTTGCCAAGCTGTGTATTCTTCCCACGCAAAATCAGAAAAAGATTTAGTCATCGCTTACCTCAAGCAGTTCGCGAACTGTGCCGCCAGTTGCTTCCATTTGAGCGATAGATTTTCTCAGTCTTGCCATATTTGCCTCGCTATAAAATGGATCTGGATTTAGCGCAATATCAAAAGGAATACGTTGCTCACGAATTACAGTTTTTGCAAACATATTTATCGCAACCGATGTGTTGATTCCAACTTCACTACAAAAAATATCGAATTGTTTTTTTACGTTTTCGTCCATACGAATACTTAATGTTGTTTGTGCCATAAAAATACCACCTTTCGTTATTAGTATATACATTGTAACACATTATATGCAATATTTCAATACATTGTTATAAAAAAGGAGTGAAAAATGAATTTCATACTACTATTTGCCTGTGCCACGTTGGTTACAGGCTTTTTTGTCCTCTTTCGCATCTCAATCCTTGATATTTTCCAAAATATCTTTGAAAACTTCGAAAACAAACCTCAATCCATCAAAGATAGCTTAAAAGAAACGACAAATCGCAAGAAAGTAGGCTTTTTAAGGCGAGAAATTACCGAAATCAAAGGAATTTTAGAAATTACAGGTCGAGCGAACAAATACTCGCAAATCACAATACTTTCAAGCATTTTATTCATCGTCGGTGGCTCGATTGCGATAAGTATGGGCAACTGGTTTTTAGCTCCAGTGCTTGCTTTAGGCTTTATGTTTCTTCCGTTTTGGTACGTCAAACTCACGCAAATTCACTTCAAAAACCAAATCGCAAACGAACTTGAAACAGCGCTGTCAATAATCACCACTGGCTACCTTCGAAGTGAAAGTATAGTCACTGCAGTAGAGGAAAATATCGAGTACCTAAACCCTCCGATTTACTCGGTGTTCAACAGCTTTTTGTACCGTGTGAAAATGGTCGACCCTGACATCGTGTCAGCGCTGTTTGATATGAAAAGCAAGGTCG
>JAWXUP010000033.1:0-25750 GCA_044426345.1 Clostridia bacterium
ACGAGAAGTAGTGCTTTTTCGGTGCTTTAAACTACGCATAAAACCAGTAACTATCTGCGTTTTATATCGTGTACATTTGTATAGTGTTGCTGAGATTAAGAAAAGACACCCGAATCCACGTAGTTTTCGCCACGTTCATTCGCTAAAACCAAGCGAGTTCTTGCTTTAAACATTTGGAATTTAATAGCGACATTGCTGACTAATTTTTTCGCACCATTTTTGATTTTGTTAAGTAAAGTTTTCATAGTTTTTTCTCCTTAATATTGTTATTACATTGATTGTTGTATTTCATATTCTTGATTTTGCTCGGTTTGTTTGTAGCCAAGTTCGGTGAGCTTTTGGGTTGCCCAATCTGGTATACACTCGTCTTTTATAACGCCAAGAATTTGCGATCTATCCCACCTAACTTTTTCGCCATCTCCTAAACAAGTAGCGAAAACTGCTCGACCTATTTTGTCAGGTTCGCAACCGAAACCACTTGTAGCAAGGTAGATTTGGTCTTGCTGATTTAAGTATTTTTCAGCCAAACTTTGAGGTTTTACAGCTATGACTTTTCCAGTGAAATCTTGGCAGTCAAAGTCGATTTTTGATGAGTCGATCAGTTCGAGTTTTGCGTACTCTCGTTTAAATTGGTTTATAAGTCCATCGAATAGTGCTGAGTGGGTATCGACTTGGAATTTGCAAGTTATATCTTTTGTATCATACGATTTGAAACTTTTCGCCCAGTCTTTGTTTACTCTTGAAAATCTACCATCGCTCGGTTTTAAAAGCACCGAATTTGCCATAACAAAAGCAGTTCTGTGATAGCCAAATTCTTCAATAATTTCACGAGCAGATATCGATTTTAAATGATTGTCTTTGAAATTATCTTCGACAGTTTTTTGGATAAAATCTCGACAACGGACGTTTTCATCTAAGCTTTCTTGCCAATAACTTAGCTCATCGGCTCTTTTTGCCTCCGAAAACGAGTTTCGATACATTGGTTTAGCATTTTTCATCGATAATTTCCTCGCTTTGAATTAATGAGTACAGGTTTCCAAGACACACGTTTGCATCCAAAAAAGCATTTAATACAATCTCTGGAACGCAGTCAAAGGTGTCAGTATCTACTTCATCATCGATGCAAGAAAGGCAGTCGGAACATATGCCACAAGCAAGTGCGAGATTTACAATATGCTCTGAATTTACATCTATCAAAGCTTGCATGCTGTTTAGCAATTCACGTGTTGTTTTGTTGCTCTTTGTAATGATAATCAAATTATCGGTGGCAGAAATGTCTATTTCGTCGCAGTTTTGTAGGTTTGCGCTTTCTAAAATTTCGGTTGGAATGCGTAAAGTGTTTGTTTTCATAATTTCCTCTACTTTCTCAGTGGTTCAGTTGGTTCGTGAATAATTTCGTATTGTTGTTCTTTTTTTGAACTAATTATGCTTGCAAACAAGCTCATTTGTCCGTTTTTATGGTTAATATGTTGTTTTGGATCATAATTTGTGATAATCAACTCTTCATAAAGTTCACCCTCCTTTTTGCTCATCGAATGAGGTCGTGTGGTTAAATATATATAAAACTTTTCGTAAAGTGCGAGAATTTCAGGGCAATTATTGTAGCTAATCATTGCAAAACCATCAATATTTTCCAACGTATCACGCAATCTGACATGATTTTCCTTTGCAAAACCGACAGCGTAAAAGTCTTCAGCGTTGTAATAGGGTGGGTCGCAATAGATAAACGCATCTTCTCGGTCATATTGCTTGATTAACGCCTCAAAATCCTTATTTTCTATCGTTACATAGCGAAAAGCATGTGAAAAACTCCAAATATCCTTGAAAAACGTATACAAATTGCAACGTTTACCACCAAAAGTGTCGGCATTTGAATTAAAACTAAGTCGCAGTAATTTGTAGTAAGCTGAGGCACGTTTTATGTCGGTATCTTGGCTTTGTGCTATGAAAATCGCCTTTAACTCGTCGGCTTGGGGTGTGTCGAAGTAAATTTCGGTTAAATCTAGTTGCTTTTGTAAGTTTTCGTCAAAAAATTCATCTTTTTGTAGAAATTTCTTGCATATTTCAAAGTCATCACGAGAATTTAGCGATAAAAAGCCGATTTCTCGTATTAATTCCATCGGTCGCTCTCTAGCACAGCGCATTAAATTCACTAAATCACGATTGAAGTCGTTGTAAACTTTGAGGTTTGATTTTGGACAGTCGAGGTTCAGCGTGACTGTGCCAGAGCCACCGAAAACGTCGATACTTCGCTTGAATTTCGTTGGCGAGAACAGGTTTATTATCCACATTAATTTCGCCTTGCCACCAACCCACGAGATTATGCTCTTGGTCAAATAAAAATCACTCCTTTGTTTTAATTTTTTTAAATTTCTCCAGTTTCCATTTCGCCATCTAAACACAGCTGTAAAAAGTGGTTTCTTCCGGTTGGGGTAACCAAAGTTTGAACACCACTATGACCGTGATTGCAAAATTCTACAACCTCAAATAAATCATTTTCCACATGATGTTGGTAGGGTAGTAGAACCTTTTTTGTATTTCGATAAAGATACTTCTTGTCGAGCAGAAAGTGAATTAAGAACATCGGTTTCACACCAATTTCTTTCGCTGTGGTACGAAAGTTAATTAACAAACCTGTATCCATCATGTTGTCGAAATATTCACCTTTTGGTATTAATTCATCGACTTTTTGCTTGAGTTTTCTGTTTTCTTCGGAAACCTTTAACATATTTGCTAAAAATACGTGTAAATTGTCTGGATTATTAAAAATTTCCGTCAAAGTTTCTTCTGTGACATATCCACCATATTTTCTGATGGATGGAATGACAACAGATGTTACCCAACGTTTAAAGGCTCTTGCTGTGGGAAGTTTGCTTGACAGAACGAGCGAATAAAGTCCACTTTCGCTTATAAGCCAACCACCACGTTGTCCTAAACTCAGTAACGATTCGTTATTGAGTTTATCTTCTTCATCTACATGATCTTTCAAAGCTTTGCTGTGGTTTCGATATCCCAATACCGATGCCACATCTTTGCCTACAAACCACGCATCTCCATCAATATTTATTGTTCGGATTTCTCCAAATTCTTCGTTTTTAAATATCTGCAACTCTTGCATAAATGCTCCTTTCATTGAGTCTGAAATGCAAAAAAGACCGATTTTACAAACTTTTCAGTATAAAATCGGTCGGTTATTCAATTTTTACATCATTTGCATTGACACATCTTGCTCTTGGGACAGTTTTTCGTCAATTTTTTGGTCGAGTGTTAAACCGTCTTTTGGTATCAGCGCTCCGTAGTCGGTGAGTGATGCACCATCTTTTAAGGCAATATTTCGTCCGTATTTTGCAATATCTAGACTATCAATCAACTCGTCTGGCAGTGTGACTTTCAGCTTGGTTTTTGCATAATCTACAGGTGTTCGCACTTCGGTTTTTAGCTCGAAATCATCCATGAAATCACTAGCTACTGCAATGCGTTCAAGGTCGATGATTTTCAGTGAATCTATCATCGCTTTGTATGTTGTAAGCTTATCGCAGTCGGTGAAATTCTCAATTTCTCTAGCCAACGAATCAAGCCTAAAAATCTCCCACATTTCAAAGTCCATCGGTTCTAAAATTGGTATTCTAGACTCGATTTTGTAGCAATTGAGTTCGTCGAAACTCAGCACACCTAAGTCGAAGAGCAGTCCGTTTAGTTTGCTATCTCTGTTCGGTAGGGTGACAGTAACTCTTTGACTTTTCTCGGTTTCTTCTTTTAGTCCGATTTCAAGATTGAAAACACAACCTAATTCTTTGGCTGGCTTGAATGTTCCGTCGAATAACTTGTCTGGTTCGCTGAAAGTTACAAAAGCGTCATTTGTGAAAATTCCACCTGATTTTTGCTCGATTTCTTTTCCAACTTGCTCAAAATCGAGGTGGTCGTATATCCATTGCCACGCATCGCCCTTGATTTCAGCAATTTCTGGTATTAAATTGCAGTCCATATAAAACTCAGCGAGTTCAACGTGGTCAGTCGCTGGGATTGCATCTGCACCTTTTCCGACTTTAATATTGTGTGCGTAGTTAATTAGGTCGGTTTGATCTATACCACTATAGTCAAATTTCTGCACAACGCCTTCGAACGCAAAACGCTCAATTAAATCTAATTCAGCGATTTTTTCGGCTAAGTGATTGATACTATAGATATCAGAATTTCGAACACGTAATGCATTACAACTTGGATATTCTTCTGTATTTAGTGCGTCGATGCCATAAAATTCAGAAGTTGAGCCGATTTTCTCAATGAAATCTTCGATATGCTCCTTAAATGTGGGTAGGTAGATGGAATTTTGCTCGCCTGTGATTTTGTCTTGGGTTATATATTCTATAGTTTTCATATTGTTCCTTTCATCGTCATTTCGTTTTCTTCTTGTGGTCGAGATAGCACTTGAAAATCATCTTCGTCTGGCACAATTCCGAGCGTACTACCATTCGACCACTTCATGTGTAATGTTCCTACGTCGTCGACTTTTGTTACCTCGCCAACAGTTCCAGAGGGAATGGGTGCGTATGGGTCGTCCATTGAAATTAGTTTAATAACAGTGCCGACTGGGAAATTCTCTTTGATTTTATCAACTTGATCTTTTGATGGAAATTTCATTTTTTCCTCCTTACTGGTATAAAAAAACACCCATTTATTAAAAATAGGTGTAAATTTTAGTATAAATTTATGATTTGAATGTTCTTTTTCTTCGCCATTCTTATAGTTTGGGCAGTGCCACTACGAAAACCACTGTTATAGTAGGCGATGACTGTGTCGCAGTGGTCGATCAAATATTGGTTACGTTGTTTAAAGCACGATGGCTTAAATTTTGTGTTAAGCATTACAACTTGGTCGCATTTTTCGTGGCAGTAATAGTAAATTTCTCGTTCTGATTCAAGGTAATCTTTAGCTTGCTCCTCATGTGGTACAACACAGATAACTTCGATATTTACTGGGTTTTTTATGTCGATAATCTGCTTTTTCTCTATCAATATTTCAAGCACAAGTAGGTCAAAACCATTTGCACAACCGTTGTAAAATCGTGTGTATCCTTGATTTATAACTTTTTCTATTTCATCATAAACTTTTTTGCGTAAAATTTCAAGGTCGGCACCAGTAGGTAGTTTGCGATGACCTGTGAAAGCGATTGCTTTAGGATTTGCTATCATATAATATTCTCCTTAATCATTTTCGGTATTCCGAATACAATTATCTCATATACTAACACCAAAAGTCAACGGTATTCCGAATTACTTTTATTTCATAATTTGAGATAATAGTTATATAAGTACGGAATACCGAATAAATGGAGGTGTTAAAGTGGATACATCACAACTTATAGCAAATAGAATTATAGAGCTTTGTCGTGAAAGAAATATAACTGTAGGAAAACTCTGCACAATGGGTGGGGCAACTGGTTCAACTGTCAGTGATATTATGAATGGTGTAACTAAAAATCCTGGTATATTAACCATTAAAAAATTATGTGATGCTGCTGGCATAACTTTAGCAGAATTTTTCGACACCGAAGAGTTCAATTCTTTAGAACAAGAAATTAAATAAATTTCAAGTCACTTACGTGGCTTGTTTTTTTATCTATAAAGTATTATACACTAAGTGCATTGCATTTGCAATGCTTAATAATTTTCTTAAATATTGTACACTATAAGTATTACAAACGTATTGCGAGGTGAACAAATTGAGTAATTTTAAAATTCCGTCTATACCACCGACTACCAATAAAACTATTCGATTTCCAAATGATGTTATTGCAGATGTTGAAAAGTTAATACAAAATAAAGATTGTACTTTTTCAGCTTTTGTTGTTGCTGCAGTAAAATCAGCTATTGAAGAAGTAAAGGGTCAAGAATAAATTTAGCAAGTCACATAACGTGGCTTGTTTTTTTATGCCATCTGCATACCAAAATCTTGCGTTTCTTGTTCATCTGCAAGCTTTTTTGCAAAATCATTCAACTTTTCCAAGTCTTTTTCGTCTTTGATTTCGTCAAACTCATCTTCTGACAAGTCGTGTGCCTCAAACTCAATCTTCAAATATCTTAAATCATCAACATCAAGTCTTTGCAGAGCCTTATTTAGCTCATTTTCGCGCAAAGGTAAGTACAAATACTCTTTTTTATCGTCAACAGAGGCACAAATTACAAATTCTCGGTCGTCAAAACCAAGACATGGTATGTTTTTGCCATTAAAAACTGTTATTGGGTCATTGCTGTTAAAATAAACATCACCGTATTTACTTTTGCATTCAAGAGGATTCAACTCGGTAAAATCGTTGATATACTGAACACCATCAAAACCCTCATATTCGTCGAGAGGCATTCCCACGTGTTCATTCATAAACAGCAGTTTCCCAAGCTGATTTTGATCTTCGCACGAATGGTCGACAACTGTGTAGCAGTCCATATTGAAAACTAGGTTCAGAAGGTCTTTGGTGGTTGTAAAATTGAAACCATCGGCTGCAGCAAGGTAGATATTTTTCTCAAAGCTATTGAAACTGTCAAGTATTTTGGTCAAGAAATTCAATTCATCTAGAACGATTTCCTTATTTTCAAGAGTCGCAAATAGCTCGTCTGGTTGATTAATTTTAATCTTTGTAAAAGCGTTGTTTTCGATTTGCAGTTCGTCGCAAAGTTGTTGAATTTCTGGTTCGGTCAGTGGAAAATTTGCGATTGTGTTGTTGTTTTCGCTTAAAATGTTGATTTTCATAGTCAGTTCTCCTTAAATATTACAAAAATTGATTGATTGCTCGTTAAAATCCATCTCGTCAGCAGTTTTTATCTCCCAGTCGTTATCGCTGTTCCATAAGCTGATATTGACGTTTCTACCACCGAGTTTAAAGTCTTGCTGTTCCAGTCCTTCGCCAAAACCATCTGCTGCTTGACCTGTGATGTAATCTTTCAGTACAGTAAGTTCTTTTTGGTCAAGTGGTGCTTTAATTTGACAGACTGCAACGCCGTAAACTTCTCTGCCAATTTGCTCAAATTCAAAGAAAAAGCTTTGAACTTTTGCGTTTACGCTGTCTTTTTCGCCATAATATTCCATCAAACCACGTTTTTCGGGTACATGGTCGCTATAATCGGTTAAAAATTCGTGCAATTCGTCTTCGTAACCACAAAGTTCGCTACTGTCGAGTTCTTCTTCATAGTCGCAAATTTCAAAGTCGCCATAATCGTTTTCAATCTCAAAAGAAGTTACAGTGAGTGGCATATATAGTCGCAAAGTTTCGCTGAAATCGTCTAAAACTATGCCAATATCAAGCTTTTCATTAAGAATTTGAGCCATTTCGTTGTCATAACCTAAATAATTTATATAACCTTTGTCGGTAAATGTTCCGTTTTCATGTAAAGTCTTCTGCATACCATACGCACGAAAATCGATGAATTCCTCAAGGTTTTCGTCATAATCAAAACGCTCGCTTTCGCAAATCATAAAACGTCCGTATTCTTCGGGCGAATAAATATTTGGATAAATTTCAAACTCGAACATTGACTTTGTTAAGGTTTCAAGCTGTGATGGTGTGTCTATTTTAATGTAGTCAACGAGTTTTGACAGGTAATCAAACTCTTTTTCACCGACTTCATCGAGTATTTTCGCAAACTTATTGAAGTTTCCGATGGTTTTTCCATCTTTTGAAAAGATTTCGTAAATGTTTTCTGGGATATTATGCTCGTGAACAGATGATTTGATAGTTTTGACATCGGCATCTAACCTGTAAGCTGTTTTGAAAACCTCTGATTCTTCACACGGCAAAAATAGGAATTCTGTTTTGTCATCGGCTGTAACTTCAAGAGTAATAATGCACGGTTCGTACCAATATGCCGGGAACGTTTCACCATTATATAGTTCCTGTGGAGTGTTCGAATTTTGGTAAACGAAGCCTAAATCGCTAACTAGGACAGTAGGGTTGCTAGCAATCATTTGCTCGACATATTTTCGTCCGTCTATTTGTTGTAGTTCATCGGCACTGGCGCTACCTTTTTCATTTAGGTATAAGTTCTCGCCGAGCTTATCTAAGTCGCTGAAATCGCTTAAAACGCTGTAACAGTGGGTGTTGAACGTGAGGTTTATCAAGTCTTTGGCAGTGGTTAGTTCTTTTGCCTCAGCTACAGCTAGAACTGTGTTTATTTCACCAGTACCTAAGCTGTCAAGTCGTTTAGCGAGATAGTTTAGCTCATCGAGATTTTGCTCGGTGTTTTTAAGTAGTCGATTGAAATGTACTTGATTTTCAACGTCGATGATTTTTACACGTCCGTTTTTGTCGTTGCTGACACCTAATGCACTGCAAACTCTTTGAAGTTCGGTTTCTTTTGCTGGGAGAGTGAGTGTGGTAGCTTTTTGAGTTTTGTCGTTTGATAGATTAAATTTTAGTCGCATAATTTTCTCCTTTTACTGTTTTTTAAAATTTGTGTTCTCATGCAATCGTCTGGTGAGCTGAAACATATAAAACCGTGTGAGGCATAAGGGCATTTTTCGCAAGTATCAAACGGTCCGCTAACTGGCTCGGTATGTTCAGGGCCGACGATGACAATTTCAGTGTCACTGCAACATAAAGTGTTTTTGTTTTTCTTGAATTTGATTGTCATTTTTAACCTTCTTTCTAATTTTGGGCATAAGAAAAGCCAGTCAAATTCATGACTGGCTTAGGGTTTTATATGTAAATTTTAATAAATTGATAGTTCATTTCCTCTTTAGACGGGGAAATTGCCTTAGTACATCCATAAAAATGGGTACTTAAAAATCAGTGTTTTTTGCGAAAAAAAGTTGCCAAAAACGTGATGAATACTAGCTTTTTTTACTAGTACATCTATTTTGACAACAGTAGTTGTCTACTGGAGCCAAAATAGATGTCCGAAGGGGAAGTGAACTTATAAAAAATAATAAGCAGCTGTGTTTCAGTATTAAACATTTGATTCATACTATTGCAATGAGAAAGTTTCAATTGTTATTCCCAAATATTATCTTTATCTAGAAAAAAACCATACATTATTTTTCGCTCATCTTCTGTTGCTGTATCTAGAATTAGATGTTCTTTGATTTTTGGTATGAGTAGCTGTTTGTTTTGAATGAAATAATGCATATATTTTGGATACCTTGCAAAGTTAACCCACATATAATTTGAAAAATCGACTTTTGAGTAGTCAAAAGTTTCGGGATCTAATAAAAACTGCAAATGTGGTTTATCATTTTTTAGTTCGCTTAACATGCTAATGTCTGTGATGTAATCATATAAATAGAAGAGATATATACACTGAAGTTTTTCATCGAGAGGATCAGGGAATGAATGGACATCTTTTCTTTCACTATGAAATAAATTCAATATATTTAGCATAAAGTTTTGAGCTTGATCGGTTGAGATGTCTACCCAATCGCTAAAGACAAAATCATAGAGTGCATCAGTTGAAAGCTGTTCAAAATTAGTTGTAATATATGTTTTATATTTAGCTATTATATCTGAATCATTAAAACTTCTATAAACTAATCTAAGTAAAATTATTTTATGATAAAAGTTATTAATTGATTCTAATATTTTATCGATTTCTAGCTGCTGATCTTTATTTAGGTTATGTGGCAATAAATGACCCAGAAAATTTCTTAGTAGACGAAAATTTACATTAACTGAATAGTCCCAAAAACTTTCGTTAGAGATTATTTTATGTAACCAGTCTATATCAACACTAGATACTTTTACTGCAGAAAGCAAATGTTCAAAAGCTTTCAAGCTCTCTCTACGTTCATAGTTATTTAGTGAAAAAAAGAATTTTATAATTTTTTCGTCAGTGAAATAATTTGAAATAGCATCACTTAATAAAGCAATTTTTGCTTCATCTAAATTTACTTTTGTTAGTATGATAGTTAAGTTGTTTATTGTCTGAAAAAGGTCGTTTCGAAATCCATTAATATCTTCTTTTGTTATAGAATTAATGGCATTGATAAAACAGTTTACTAAAAAATCTATGTTTTCTGGTTGTATATCTATTTTATCAATATGATAATCATCAAGTAATTCCATCAAATTTTTGGTTTTAATGAACTTAGTCATGATATCAATATCTAGTTTTTCCAGGCTATATCTGTCAGTTGTAATTTGAAAGCCTAAAAAGGCTGTAGATGATTGTACGCTTCTGTTCATTAATACAATAGCTTTAATATAAAACTCCATAAAATTATTTAAATCAGAATGTCCTTTGAAAATTAAATTATTATAGAAATGTAAATAGTATTGCGTATATGCATAATTTCGTATTTTGTTGAAGTGTGAAAGAATTTGACCAGCTGAGTTTTCTAATTTTGTTAGTTCGACTTGCATCGATAGTTTATGGGGTTTATCTCCACTGAAAATATCATCGTAAAACTTAAATATAAGTCGATCTCTTGAAGAATGTATATTTTTAATAAAATTTGTTACTTTATCAGGATTTAAATAATAAGTTGTTAGTCTTTCGTACATTACTCTATTAAATAATTTGGTTAGTTTGACAGCGTTATTTTCATTAGCAATAACATCGTCATATTTATATAGAGTTCCAAAAAAACTACTGTAAAATATTTTTTCATTTGATAAATTGGGTATTGAATATAGCGCTTTTGATAATAAATCATAATTATTGTTTAAATAAAATTGATAAAGAGTATTGTTTACTAACTCATTATCGTTTGGTTTAGATATAACAAATTCATCTTTGCGGAGAAAATCGTTTGTACTTATGGCATATACACCTGAGTTAGTAAATAGCCGTTTTAGATGACTTGCTGCAACATTACCAGAAGATAAAAAAGTTTTGAGTAAAACATAGTTATCTTTGTTATAAAGTATCAAAGTTCCCATATTTAAATCACAATTCTGAATATATAATGCCTTTAAAATGTTGCGATAATCGACAAAGTTATATTGAGATAAAAACAATACAGATCTATTTATGTTCTCAATACTATTATCTAGTGACGGGTTAGATATAAGGCATAAAAAACTATAAAGTTTTTTGCCACGATTATCAGAAAGAACATTAGGGATATCGTTTATCATATTAACATTGTTTATATTCACAACATCAATTTGATTATTAGCAAAATATTTGATTTCACGTTTATTTATTTGCTTCTCATCCAAAACGATATAACCCACCTTATGGTTGCTATTTAATGCTTTGTTTTGAATTCGCATATGATTTAGCCAGTTTATTATGAGCTTTACGTTGTAATCATTTAGTGAATAACCTAAAAATAATACGGTATGGTCTACTAGTAGGGACTTTACAAAAAGCTCAATTAATACGTGGTTTTGCGAGAAATTCAAGTAATCAGATTCCTTTAAAACAATTGTATCGAGATCTGAAATATCTCCATGCATTTTAACAATATATTTGCTTTTATTTGAATTTAGTAAATCCTTGTCTTTAATAATGACTTGATATTGACTAGCGAAATCGTGTTGTGATGATTCGAGTAATGTATCATAGTTTGTAGTTATAATATGTTTGGGATTCAGATCGAAAATTGCAGAAGATATAGGTGCATCTACTGGAGTGTGTTTAATATTCTCAGCTAAAACCTGACGATATTTTTTCTTATCTGTATTATAAACATACTGTGGTATTTTTAAAAATTCATCATTTGAATATTCGTTTTTAAATTTACATGTGTTTGTACAATTTTTGTGCTCATGTTTGCAGCCTTTGCATTTGGAGTATTTAATAGAATCTGCCATTTTTTGTATTAAGTTACTCCAATTTGGCATACCTTTAACATTGCAAGAAACACCTGCACCAACGAAAACAACAAGTTTGCCGGTTTCACTCTTATTGCGAAGAATTTCTATTTTATCGAGGATGTCAGAATGATTCATTTTAGAACTCCTTAAAATTTGAATTATATGGTAAAATATTAATAATGTTAAGAAAGGTTGAACCTCAATATAGATTTATAAAGATTTTGCATAGTGAAAATTTGCAATCGACATTTTAGGATTGTCGTGAGATATTATCTATCAAAGCAGTAATCAATTGTTTATTATTCTTTTTCCAGACATCTACGTCACAAACTATTACAAGTTTTTTCCTCGCTCTGCTAATTGCAGTATTTAATACTCTTAGCCCATTGAAATTTTGACTGTTTGTGAAATACGGATTTGTTTTGTCTACAACACTTAATATTACAGTGTCCCATTCTCGACCTTGTGATTTATGTACGGTCATAATTAGATTTTTTTGCGCTACTTCAGGAAGAGCTTCGTTTAATTGTTTGATTTGGTTTGTGTATGGAGATAAAATGACGTAATCATCATTTTTGAAAGTATTAATAATTTCTTTTATCTTTGATACTTCGGCTAAATTTTCTCTTTTGTTGTGTTTGGCTGAATGATCACTACTTGCATCATAAACAATGATTTCTGTATTACTAACGTTACCAGATGATTTGAAATTATTTTTATATACGAATTTGTCTAAAATCTTAGCAAGATTTTCATCGAATCTGTATGATTCAGTTAAATCGGATTTAGAGATGTTTTCAAAATTAGGTGGTAAACATTCGAAGTAAGAAGTTTCAATTTGTTGAATATTATTACTCAAAAAATCACTTATATTAATTGCAGATTGATCCCATAAAAAAGCATATTTCATTTTCTCTTTTTTAAGTTCTTCGTCTTGAGCTTCGCATACAGGTGGAAGTTGCATATGGTCGCCAAGAAAGGTGACTGGAACTTTTTTGGTAAATAAACACATAGTTTTTGCAATATTCGCATAAGCTGCTTCATCTAAAAAGATGTGGCATGGTTTTACATAATCTGGCAACGATATTGCCTTATCTAAAGTGCAACCGATAACATCAGCTGTAGAAATAACGTGCTTTTGTTCTTCTAAGATTTTTTCGTATTCTGCTTTAGATTTTTCAATTTTAGTTTTTAGTTCATCTTTTCGTTTTTCATAAAAGTTAATGGATTTTAATTCATCTGTTTTTATCCAATTATTGCAATTGTTTAACAATTCTTCAATTTGTGATGCTTTTTCTGAGATGTTTTCAGTGGTAGAGTTTTTTAAAATTAAGTTTATGTTTTTATGGTATTCTTTAGATATTATATTATGTACTTGCTCGTTTAATATGGCTTTATTTGTGTTAATATCATTTGATAGAGAATTGATACTTTTAGTAAGTTTCGTTATATCTTTTTTTATTGATGAAATATCATTTTCAATGCTTTTACTTTTGTTATATGCTTTTTTAAGCTCTAGGTTTGCATTATCTCGTTTTGTCCTTGAAATTAGAAAATTCTTAGAATTTACAACTTTAGCTAAGTCCACTTGATTTTTCTCTGAGGTTTTGAGATTGATTGAAAAAGCAGAGCAAATTGATTCTTTATCTTCTACTGCTTTAGTTATAGAATCTAATTCATTAGTGTCATCGAATATTTTACGTTTAGTTTCGTTTATCGATTTTAGCTGTTTTAAAATTATAGAGGATTCTTTTATTACTTTTTGTGTAGGTTTATAGTCATTAAGTATTTTACGGGTTTTCTCACATTCAGTTTTTAAGTTAGTAATTAGAATATCAAGCTCGTTGAGTTGCTTATTTTTGGCTGCATCTTCACAACACTCAAAATAATCTTTTCTAAAAGACGCACTCGGAACACCAATTCTTTTGATTTTTTCAGGCGATATACCATATTGAGATGTGATGTTTAAAACACCTCGAAGTACCTGTTCAAGAGCATTATTTGTAGGAGCGCATATAATGACTTGCTTAGAATTTAAAATATATTTTACAATTGAATAAGCTAAAACGTTTTGAGTCTTACCAGTGCCGGGAGCTCCCCAAATATATGAAATAGGGCTATTGAAAATGGTTTTAATAGCCTCTTGCTGCAATACAGAAGGCATTTTATCTTTTAAAAAAACAAAGTTTTTGTCACTTAATTTTGTCGGTTTTTTAGTTGGAAAAGTAATGGTGGTTTCTCCATTTTTATAGAATTCTGCAAATCTTTTTACCAAAAACTTTAAATCAGATTCTATTATGATGTCTTTATAAGATAAATTCTTAAATAAATGAAGATATTCAGCCAAAGGTCTAATAATTAGTTTATTATGTTCACTATCATATGACTTTACTTCAATTTGAGCAGGCTGATTATAAAGTTTATTATAAATCCTAAAATGAATATAAAGTTATACGAGCTTGCACATAAAGAACCCCCAAAGTTACTGAAAACTTGAGGGTGCAAGGTTGGATAACTCCATAGCACGAAGCTGCGGATTATGTTAGATAGCTATGGGTAAAGCAACTATCCGTTATTCAATTAAAATAAAAAATCCAAGTAGAAAATTTGCAAATAACAAAGAAAACACTATCTTTTTAGATGTAATTTTGCTAAAATAGGTATAGCAAAGCAAACCTGACCTTAAATCAGATTTTTAAAAAAGATTGGTAGTCTTGGATATTCAATTTTAAGCAGTTAGAGGTGGAGATAGGTTTGTTCTAACAATGCCATCAAAACCACAGCTTTTGCAAACAGAGGGCTTTCTACCGAGAATTTTAGTAAGGATTTCTTCAGTGGAAAGTCTTTTGTTTTGAGTAAAAGTATTAGTCATAGTTTTGCATTTAGGAAGTTTTAACTGTTTTCCTCTGCTAGATAAAAAACCAAAATGACGAATTTTCATAAATCCGTGTGGGAGTACGTGCATTAAAAATCTACGAATAAATTCAGTAGCGGTTAGTGTCATTTCTTTCCACTTGTTACAGTCTTTGTAATCTCGCCATTTGAAAGTGACATTTCCGTTTTCAAGTTTTAAAATTCTGTTGTTAGAAATAGCAATTCTGTGAGTGTATCTACCAAGATATTCCACAACACAAGCAGCAGTTTTAAAAGGTGGTTTGCAGTAAACGACCCATTCTTTGTTGTAGCAAGTTTCTAAAATCTCACTGCTAACATCAAGTTTTAATTCTTTTAAAAGTGCTAAAAATTTACCACGGAACTTTCTTGAAACAACCTTTACAGGTAAGAAAAACTTCTTTTTAGAGTTCACCCAAAATCCTTGCTTGTTAAGACCACCAGCAGGAACAATGCAATGAATATGTGGATGAAAACAAAGATTTTGACCCCAAGTGTGAAGAACAGCAGTTAATGCGATTTCAGCACCTAAGTATTTGTTGTCACTTGCAAGTTCTTTTAAAGTTTCACTTGCACATCTAAATATTAGATTGTAACAATCTTTTTGATTTGAATAAATTATCGAATTAAGTTCGCTAGGAACTGTAAAAATTACATGAAAATATCCAGTGTTTAAAAGGTCTGCTTTTCTTGCATCAATCCATTTTTCTTTTGATAAGGCTTGGCATTTGGGACAATGTCTATTTCTGCAAGAGTTGTACGATTGACTAACCTCACCACAGTTTGGGCAAGTATCAATATGACCTCCGAGTTTGGCTGTTCTACATGAAGTAATAGCTTTTACAGCTTTGCCTTGGATTAAAGAAAGTTTGTGATTTTCAAAATATTCTTCTAAATGTGCGTTTAAAATGTCTTGAACTTCAATCATTTTTCATCACCTTCTAAAAGGTCAAGTGGACTTTGAATATTGCTATCAAAATTAAGTAAATGAAGATAGAAAGTTGTCGATTGAATATGTGTATGCCCCAATAATTGTTTAATTCTACAAACATCAACACCACTTTCGAGTAAATGAGTTGCGAAACAATGGCGAAGTGTGTGGACAGTGAAATGTTTTGGTAAATTTGCACGTTTACGATATTTATGAAATGCGTCTTGAATTGAACGCCATGTCATACATTTGTTTTTGTTATCTTTAGGATAAAATAAATATCCATCCGGATGACTAGGACGAAACTCTTTCCAATATTCACGCAATACAAAAAGATTAGATTTTGAAAGTATTGTATATCTATCTTTACCACCTTTTCCGTGGTATACAAACAACCTCATATTTTCACTATCAATGTCTTGAACTCTAAGTGAAGCACATTCAGAAAGTCTAATCCCAGAGCCATAAATTGTTTCAAAGATAGCTTTGTCACGCAAATTGTCAATAACTGAGAAAAATTTCTTTAAATCTTTCTTACTCATAATTTGTGGCAACTCTCTGTGAATTCTACTTCTTGGTATCATTTGATAATTTAAATTACGCTCCATCACAGCCCCAAAGATAAATCGAAATGCTGAATTATATGTATTTACTGAGCCTACTGCTAGCTTTTTCTCGTTTAGTAGATACAGTAAAAATGCCCTTAAATGTGTTTCATTCATTTCTTCAAGTGGCATATTCTCGTAATACTTAAGAAGTGCTTTGAGCTTATCCATATATTCTTTTTCTGTCCACAAGCTTAAATTTCTCAGCTTTATATTCTCTTTCATTTTGGCGATGATTTCATCATTTGTCATAATAACTAACTCCTTTAATATTGTTTTTGCAGATTTTTTCTGCTATACTTATTTTAAAGGATTTTTACAAAAAGAAAACTGCTATTTTCAAGCAGTTTAAAATTTAAGCACTGACTTTGTAGAGGAATACCACTGCGTTAGCAGTTTAGTGCTATTTATATAATCCACATCAACCAGTTTTCCTGTAATATGTAGTTCATATAATATTTCGGCACTCTTGGATTTTACTTGTTTAATATCTGTAATATTAATTATAGATCGGCTCTTATTATTTGAACATAAAAAATCATAGTAACTATCAGATGATTGCGCCAAAATATTTTTTAATTCTTTCATATTTTTCATATTTGTTCTCCAAATTAATATGATTTTTTAATAGATAGTGAGATTTAGTGTGTATTTCATCTATAAACTTCACTGGTAAGTTTGGAAAAAACCGTAATACTACTTTCTATAAGCTTATATTGCTTAGAAATAGTTTCTTTAGATATATATTTTTCATTGCTGTGTATAATATCATTTCTTAGATTTCTTAGTGACGCCCATTTGTCAAAAAAACCATTTGAAATCTTCTCCATTTTATTTTTCAAAGGCTCATCTAAAAAAATATTTGAAATATCAATATTAGATTGTGTGCCATTGTTTTCTATTCTCTTTAAAAAAGTCACTTCTCCATGTTTTTTTAAATTAGAGGTGGCTAGTAGTTTTAGATAACTACTAAATAATTGTTCTACAATACAAGCTATCGTTATAATAAGCAATTTTCTGTATTTGTTACTATAAAATAGATGAATAGAGCTTATTATTATATTGGTCTGGTCAGGTGTATATTTCTCTGTTAGCTTTTTCTCAAACTTATCGAGTATTGAAGTGAAAGAATTTTTGTCATTATCTGGGTAAGTAGCTTTAATGTTTTGATATGAGTTTAGAATGCTATCAATTTCGGTTTTGTCTATAGTGATATTTTTATTTTCTAAAAAGGAACAAAAATCCTTGATATTTTGCTTATCTACTTTTTTGCACTGATTAAATAATTCTTCAGCTGTTTTAATAAAGTCAGTAGAACATAAATTAGGGAAACTGTTGTCCATGGAAATTAAGCCACCACAATCACATGTAAACATTCTAGAAATAATAGCATTAAAATCTTTATCGTTGGTATTTATAATATTACCACAATTCTTGCAAATATAGATCATACTTTCTCCTTATGAATAAATATTAAATTTAAATAGTTGTAAAATATCTTATATGATCCCACAATCCAAAAGTATTTTTTCAACCGGCTCCCAAATCATAAGAGCAGGGTTTTCTTTATAATACGAATAACCTTTATACTGCTGAAGGACATAACCATTTTCTTTATTTTTGTTCATAATAACTTTAGAACGATTTATTGCAGAGATAACATCATCAAGAGTCAGTTTACTAAGCACTTTTTTGAAATTTGCTTCATGCTTATACTGATCCATATTTTCAAATTTCTCGCCATAAGCATCATTGATTGGTTTAATGTAATTGCTACGATGTGTAAAGGAAGCATTACAGTTTGATTTGTGTAATATTATCCATAAATCAAATGTAAAGTTGCTATATCCAAATTTATAGCGTATCTGCTTACCAAGAGAGCTTGCCTGCTTAAGATTATCCATAGTATCCTTGAATTCTTTAATGTGGACTGGATCAGCACTCTCGTAATCAGAGATATGATAAATATCGGTTTTACTTGTAAGATTAAGTGATTTTGCACGTTTCAAAGGATTTTTTTGAATTTTACAGTCAAAACTCACTTTAAATTTTGCTGTTTCAGTTTCGTTGATAGTTTTTTGTAACCACTCAAAATACCATTTTTCTGTTTCGCCTTCAACAGTGAAATAATATTTATTACTTTGCTTTAATTTAGCCATATCATTCCTCGCTTCCATTTTCAAGTAGTTCTTCAAAAATAGAAGAGAAGTCTACATCTTTTATTCCACCATATCTGCTGATGAAGTAGTTTTTCATATAATCTTCGTGTTGGCGCACACCCGTTTCCCCAGTTGTTCCAAAATCAGAAAGGGAATAAAGCGCACTAAATCCTGTGTTATCATCACGCTCTACAAATTTTATTTCATCTCGTCTGAATAGGTTCGAATTTAGGAATACAGGATTGTGGGTGTTGAAAATAAGTTGAGCACCCTTTTTATTTAAATCATCATTGTGGAATACATTGATAATACTCATAAGTGCCATAGGATGAATAGAGGCATCAAATTCATCTATAATTAAAGTTCCACCAGTTAAGATAGCTCGAATAACGAGCGGGAATATATTTACAAAACGCACAGTGCCATAAGACTCAAAAATATCTGCAGCAAGAACTGATGTTTGGCCAGTCTCAAAATCTTTGAATAGGGAACATAGCTTAGCCTCTGTTTCATCTTCGCTTATTATATAACCTAAGTCGTTTGAGCTAATACCAAATTCTTTAGCTGCTTGATTAGTTGTTTTCTCAACAAAAATAGTTTTTTTCTGTGGATCGATAAACCTTTTTATAATTTGCAAAGAGTCAGCACGATATATTACCATTAAATTGTCTTTAAACCAGTCTGTAATTTCCTTTACAAGTTGTTGGCTGATAATAAGTTTAAAACCATTTGTTAGAAAGAGTTCTTCTTGGTTTAAACTATTTTTAGCAATTTCAAAAATATTTTTATCTGTGCTTTTAACAGAGACATATTCTTTGATATTTTTGAAGTTTCCAAAGGTCAATTTATCATCTCTGACAAATACAACTTCATCGTTGATGTAAAGCGACTCTTTAACGATATTTCTAGAATACTCATCATTTAGAAAATCACCTAAATTTGCAATTATAGTATAATCTATTTTCTTTGAATTTTGAATAAAGCTAATAGAAAAAGTGACAGGTTCATTTTTGTTTTTATTATTAGGTATTAATTCTAAGTTATATGATGCTGTATTTGGTGAAGAAACTTCTTCAAAGTTTTTAATGTTACCTCTTAGAACTATGGCTCTTAAAGTATCTAAAGCACCAATTATATTTGTTTTACCAGAAGCATTTGGTCCGTAAATAACAGAAGCTGAAAGTGATTTTATAGTTTTAGTTTTTACTTTTTTTGATAAAATGCTATAATCAAGACCTTTTTGCTTAGGAGCAGGGATCATTGAAAACTTTGTTTCATCAGAAAAAGATTTGTAATTTTGTGTGTTGAATTCTAATAACATATTTTCCTCCATTCTGCAAAAAAACTGCAAAATACATACTTTAATTATACATATATTATGCTTAGATGTCAATATATTATACGATTTTGCAGAATATATTCAAAATAAGAATAAAATTATTGGGTTGAAATTATGGAAATACACATTTTCGACTTGTGTAAAAACAAGTTTTACTTTTATATAAAAATTCTATAAGTTAATTAAAAGAAAGACCAAGCTATTTTTATATCTTGGTCTTTTGTATTATTTACATTGATTTTTTTGGTTTTACTCGATTATTCACTTCCTGCTCTACTATAGCGCCATTTTTAAACTGCACTATAATTTTTCTTGAATTTATAACTTTGATACTACTAATTATTTGGCGAACTAGCTTGTCGTTATATTCTAGTGGTGCATTTTTTTGCTTGATTTGGTTGATGGTTTCGCATATTTCAGAGTTTGGCTCGCTTATTTTATCATTATTTTGGTTTATAAGCTCGTTTAGACGCACGGCCTCTTGGTTTAGTTTTTGTATGTGGCTTATGTTTTCCACTGCTTTTCCACTGGCAATGATTTCGCTTATTTCTTGAGTTATATTGTCGATTTTGTTTTGCGTGAACTCTAAGTCAAAATCACTAAAGGAAGTAAATTTCAAGGTTTGAATGAGTTCACGGCTTGTAAAATCAATGATATTGTTAGATGTGTTTGCTACTTTCTCTATGGCGTTGGCTATTGCTTCGTGCAGTGATTTTTCGTCTAGGGTAGGCGATGAATTACAGTATCTTGTGCCATACTCTAATCGCTTGAAACAGCGCCATATACCTTGCTTTTCTTTGGTTGCTTTTTTCGTCCAAGTGCGACGTTGATAGAGCGTACCACAATCTCCACATACTAAAATTCTATTTAAGGCATATTTGCTAGAATATTTTCCTTGATATGTTTTAGCTTTTTTGCTCATGCTTTGTTGATTATTTCGCTTTGCAAGGTTTAAAGCTGCTTTTTCAAATTCATCACGACTAATTATTGCTGGGTGGTTATTTTTTATATGTATTTTAGGGAATTCACCGTTATTAACTTTTTGTTTTTTGGTTAAGTGACTTTCTATATATGTTTTTTGTAAGATTACATCACCGCAGTATCGTTCGTTTTTTAATGTTTTAGCGATATATGCAGACGACCATTTTTTCTTGCCGAACTGAAAAAGTGCTTTTTCACGATTTAGCATTTCTGCGATGCTACCTCTACTTTCACCACTTAAAAACTCACGGAAGATTTTGCGTATTACAATAGCGTGTTCTGGTATTATTTCAGGGTTTCCATCTTCGTCTTTTCTAAATCCAATGCCTTGTTTGTAGTTCCAAGTAACATGTCCATTTTGCATTCGCATCTGCATACCACGTCTAACGTTTAAGCTGAGTGAGTGGCTTTCTTCTTGAGCTATAGAGCAGAGTAATGATAGCACAAATTCGCTACTTTCTTCTAGTGTATTGATATTTTCCTTTTCAAAATATACGCCAACGCCTATTGCTTTAAGCATTCGTACTCTATCTACTGCATGAACGACATTTCTCGAAAAACGGCTTATTGATTTTGTAATTATTAGGTCTATTTTTCCAGCTTTGCAGTGCCGTATCATACGTAGAAAATCTGGTCTTTTCTTTTCAGTTACACCAGAAATACCTTCGTCGGCATACGTTCCAGCAAGTTTCCAACCTTTTGTTTTGAGGATTAGGTCGGTATAATATGTCTTTTGAGTGTTGAAGCTTAGCATTTGTTCTTCGGAATTTGTTGAAACACGACTGTACGAGGCAACACGTAGCAGTTTATCTGTAATTCCAAAAATTCGGTTATCAACCGTTGCAGGTATTATTACTATTTCTTTCATTGTGTATCACTCCAGTGTCTACTAAAGTTGCTGATAATACGTTGTCATCGCTTATTTGAAAATTAACGACGATTTCACCAATATTTTTTAAATTTTTTGTTGTTATTATTTCGCTTAAAATATGTTCTTTCAGATGCAATGTGTTTTCAAGTAGCAAGTATTTTTCTTGAGCTAATTGTATTATTTTTTTATGAATATTTTCCACATCTAATTCACTTTGTGATAGCAGTTTGGTTAGCTCGTTTTCGAGTTCAATTACTCTAAGAGAGGTCACAGGGGAGAGCTTTTGTATGAATTTATAGTGTTCAAATTTTGTGAAAATAAACTCTAAAATTTGATGCTCTAAATCTTCATCTGTAAGTTTTAGGGAGATATGAGATAAATCGTTTTCGCAGTACCAACGTATACTACCATTTGGTGATAGTCTACGATTTAGCTTGCAACCACATTTTTCGCATACTAAAAGTGGTTTTACTAGCTTTATAACTTTACTTTGCGTATGAGTATATGGTTTCTTTGCTGATGTACTCTCTAAATGTAAAGCATTTTCGATTATTTGTGGATACTCGTCATTTCCTAGATACTTTTCGTTTTGAAGTATGCGAGCAATCATATTTTTGTTCCACTTATCTCGGTCTTTCATATATTTTATGCCTTGATTTGTTAGCGATTCGGCAATTCTTTTGTATGAGCAACCATTTGCGTAAGAAGTGTAAATTTGCTTGACTATTTCACTTTCTATTTCATAAATTATAACTTCGCCCATTTCTTTTTTGTAGCCGAATGGTATAGTTCGATTTTGTATCATTCATTTATCCTTTCAGTGCAAATTAGTCCATTTATCAAATGGAAGTTTAAAGTGTTTTTTTCAGTTGTCGTAATTTTATCTATGATTTCTTCAAATAGGCTGTCATCTATATCAGTTATAAATTTAGGACCATTTTCGAATATATCTATAAGTAACTGAGTTTTCTCTATAAGTTCATTGCTGTTTCTGTTTTTCAATATTATTGCTTTTTGTTGCTTTAGTTTTGTGATTTTACTTGCTAGATCATCGGTTTTTGTCATAAACAAAGCAGAATCAAGTATGCCTTCGGACATAAGTCCTGTCAGCATATGATTCTGCTCTGAAAGATTAGCTATTTGTAAGTTTATTGATGCTAAATCATCACTATCTTTGTAAATTAAATAGTCAGCCTGCTCTAAATTGTTAATCATTTCTTTGAGAAGGGAAGACCTACTAAGTTTGTTATATAGGTTTACAAAGGCATTGTAAATTGCATCTTGTGAAATTAGCTCGGAATTGCAAAAGTCAGGGTGATTATCACGTTTTCTACACACCCAATAAATTTTGTCTTTTATTAATTTTCGCCTATATGATACGTGACAATTAGAGCATTCTATTTTTTTGCTTAGTAAGTAATCGGTAGCGATTGGTTTTTTGATTAATCTAGATTTCATTATAATTTGCACAAGCTCAAATTCTATTTTGCTTATTATTGGTTCGTGGGTATCATGTATGTAATATTTATTTAAAGCACCGTTGTTTAGGCGACATCTGTAAGGCAAAGTGTCTTCACTGTAATATTTTTGTAGCAACATATCGCCGATATATCGTTCGTTTTTCAATATGTATCGTACAGAGGAGATATTCCAATTTGAGTTGCAATTCGAATTTAGAATTTTGTCGGTGGTAAGCGAGTTTGCGATAGCTGTTATGCCATAGCCACTTAGATATTGTTTGAAAATTCTTCTAATAATTTCTGCTTCTGGTTCGTAAATTTCAAGGTTTTTGTTTACTAGCTTATAACCGAAAGGTGAGCTTGGTGGCATATATTCACCTTTTGACATTCTTGCACGTATGCTATTTTTGCAGTTTTGAGAAATGCTAACAGATTCACGTTCGGCAAGTAGGGAATATAGCGATAGTAAACTTTCACTGGAAATTTTTTCGGTGTTTATGCCTTCTTTTTCAAACACAACGCTTACACCAAGTGACTTTAGTTCTCGAAGCGAAGTGATTCCATCAAGGTTGTTTCTAGAAAATCTGCTAAGTGATTTTGTAAGGATTTTATCTATTTTGCCGTTTCTCGCATCTTCCATCATACGTAAGAATTCAGTTCTCTTTTCAAGTGACACACCGGAAATACCTTCGTCAGCATAAATATCTACGAATTCATATTTTGGATTACTTATAATGGCTTTGTTATAGTAAGTTATCTGTGTTTCGAATGAGTTTAATTGGTCAGCAGAGTTGCTACTTACACGAGCGTAAGCAGCGACTCTGATTTTTGCACTGACTTCTTTGTGTGCGGGTATGTAAATTAATTCTCTTAATGCGTTTGCACCGTTTGTTTTATTATCCATATTTTCACCTCCTTTGGTAAGCACAACAATACCATAATGATAGTTTGAAAGCTATACCAATATGTAACAATAAATATTTGAAATTACCAAAGATAAATTGGCTCGAAATTGTTGTTAATAGCTACTCGTTGCATAGTTTTTGTAGCAATTTCTTTATTTGATTGGTCGGCTTGTACAAATTTTAATAATACATATACAAAACCGATAAAATCTTCAAAACTCATCTTATTATCCATAGAAATCTCCTCGTCATATTACACTAAGACCTAAGCTTATATTTACACAATTTTCAACTTGTGACAGTTCATCTTGGCTTATTCTGCCCATCATAATCTTAAGTCGCTTTTTATCTATCGTGCGTATTTGTTCTAAAAGAATAACAGACATATCACACAGATTATCAACTGACGATATTTCCATATGTGTTGGCATAAGTTTTTTGCGTTTTGTAGTAAAAGGTGCTACTATAACTGTCGTGCTATGCTCGTTCCCAATATTGTTTTGTAAGATTAAAACTGGTCGCACACCACGTTGTTCGGATCCTTCTCCATAACCTAAATCTGCGTAGTAAATTTCGCCTCTATAAATTTTCCTCATAAATTAACCTCCTAATTTCTAATATCACACTAATATGGACCTGCATTTATTAGATTGCATTACATTTATTAAGTAAAATCTTTTATGCAAGTCCACACTATCTGACATTAAATATGCCAGTTTATTTTTTGATTTTATTTGCCACTGCACTCCGAAATCACACGGCAACAATTCAAACTGCAGTTTGCTTACTGCATCATGAGCATCTCACTCTCGCTGGGTTCTCCACCGACTGCCTTCGCAGAAGTATCATTATGTGCTGATGGGGTCATTGCAAAATATCTAAGCTTTTTGATATTTTATTTACAGATTTTATCGCTCGAAACCTTGTCGTGCCACTCTATTAGAAGTTTTCAAATAATAATTTGTGATCTATAGGGTTGCACAAGTTTGTCTTGGCGCATCTTAAAACGTTGCTTGTCCATCAGGGAACGTATTTGAATTGTTGGATATTAAATTTTCAAAGAGCAATAAGGGATTGTAATTTTTATCCCTATACTATTTTATTGCGAACTTTTTTCGAATTTGATAACCAAAAACTTTAGTTTTTCTAAAACTTCTTTATTTCTTATGCTAACGCTAGCTTGAGATACTCCTGTTTCTATTGCTATTTGTCTTTGAGTTTTTTTAGGTTTAATCAAGTATAAATCACGAATTAAGTTGAATTCTTCTGGTGTTAGTTGTGCCAAAGCTTGGTCTAACGCATCGTTACGAATTTTTTTGAATATAAGGTCAGCGATGTCGTCATATTTGTTATATACCATATCTTCACCATTGCCATATTCTGAAATTGCATCAGAGCTGAACGATATTATTTCTATATTTTCGCTCATTTTATATACATAACTTGCATGATCATTTTCTTTTTTGAATTGTTTATATTTGTTTTTATCTACCTCTAACATATACTCTCCAAAATTAAAGAAATAGCGAGATTTATTCGCTTTTTTGCTAACGAAAGCATAAAATTCTTTACCTGATAGAGATACCCATTCTCCTGTTGATGATTTTACAAAATATTGTTTTCCCATTTTTCTTTCCTCCAAAATTTTAATTTTCAAATTGTTAACTTCAAAAATTAAAGAGGAGGAGAGCGTGCTTTTGGTAAAATAGACATAAAAATAGCCCTTTCCTGCTTATGCAGAAAAGAGGTTAAAATAGAAAAAACCACAATAAAATATGTTCATCCCTATAACCGACTTGACAGACCTATCCCTTGAGATAAATCTGCTCACTCCGGCTTCGAGAGTCTACACATTTTA
>JAWXUP010000134.1:0-4152 GCA_044426345.1 Clostridia bacterium
ATTGATTATAAACAGCATTTACAACACCAGTTATAGCCGATGCGAAAAATGTTGAGTCGCCTACGAATGCAAAATTTATGCTACCGTCATTTGTACGTTCCAAACCTTGCGCCATATTACCACCAGCACCCATACAAAGGCACGTATCAGTCATATCAAGTGGTTGTGCATTTCCTAGCGTATAACAACCAATATCGCCACAGAAGTTCGCTTTTTGTCCTTCCATAGCACGTTTTACAGCATAAAATGATGAACGGTGAGGACAGCCTGCACAAAGCACTGGAGGTCTTATAGGTAGTGGAGGTGCGACAGCCATTTTTTGTTCGTCAATAGTTTTTCCGAAATACTGAGCAAGAGCTTTTTTCACGCTTTCAACGCTATTTTCCCCAGCTTGTGCAATATTTCCTGTTTGTTTTCCTAAAATTTCTATATTTATATTGTGCTTTCCACATAAATCAATAAGTGCACGCTCAATAACAGGGTCAAGTTCTTCTACAACTAACACTTTATCTACCGAATGTAAAAATTCAAGCGCAAGTTTATCTGGGAAAGGAAACGGAGTTGCTATTTTTAGTACTTTGTAATCATCTTCACTTAGTGAAAACTCGCTGTCAGCAAGAGCCTCAAGCACGTATTGATAACTTACACCACCAGATGCGATGCCAATTTTACCACTGCCCTTAATTCCATTAAAACGGTACGAACTAAATTGCTCACCGATTTCTGGATTGCGTTTTTCGATTTTCAAATGATTCAAATAAGATGTACGTGGGAAAATTACCCATTTTTGCGTATCTTTTATAAAGCCTTCTGGCGTAGGTTTTTCCACTGGTTCTTGAATTTCAATCGTCGCACTACCGTGACAAACTCTAGTCGTAGGACGGAAAAGCACTGGTGTTTGATGTTTTTCTGAATACAAAAACGCGTCTTCCATCATAAGATACGCCTCTTCTGGTGTAGAAGGGTCGAAAACTGGTACTTTGCTGAACATACCAAAAGTACGTGTATCTTGCTCAGTTTGCGAAGAAATAGGACCTGGGTCGTCAGCAGAAACTACAACTAGTCCACCTTTTACGCCAACATAAGCCAAGCTCATAAGTGGGTCAGCTGCAACATTAAGACCTACTTGTTTCATCGTAACCAGTGTTCTAACGCCAGAATACGCCGCACCAACACCCACTTCAAGTGCTGCTTTTTCATTAATTGACCATTCCACGTAGATGTCATCAGTTCGCTGTTTTGCGATAGTTTCCAAAATCTCCGTTGACGGTGTTCCAGGGTATCCACAAACAAAACCAACACCTGCACGAATTGCGCCGAGTGCGATTGCTTCATTACCCATTAAAAATTTTTTCATATATGTAACCTCTTTATAGTAATTTATCACTTTACTAGTATACATTATACGATTTTTATAGAAAAATTGCAAGTATTGTTTGGAATTTTAGTCTTTTTTTGGTGCAAATTATTAAATTATATTTCAAAATATCTTTGTAAAAGTAAAATTAAACACAAAAAATCTGCAAGACAACAAATCTTGTAGGTTTTTTTTCGTTTCTTAAATGCTAAAATTTTACAAAATTTATTTTTTTACAACTTACAATTTTTATGAATATTTTTTTAAATTTTTATAGCATTTTTTAGTCACGTATACAACAAATTTTAAATTTTTATTTTTAAATATTATTGTAAATCGCTATTTTATTCACAAATAACTACTATATACACTTTAAATTTTATTTTTTATTTTTACGATCCAACTCTAAAAATAATTTAGTTATAAATAAGTTTTTCTTATTCTAATATCTTTTTTGCACAAATATTTAATTTTATTTTTATCCAAAATAACCTAATTTTCGATTAATTTTTACATTTTGATATTGACAAAAATTTAATTAACAGTTATAATAATGTAGTTTGATATAGCTTTTATATTTCAAAAAAGTTTAAATATCTATATTTAGTAGCTTTGTTTTTCGAAGCCTAAATTTACTAAACGTAAATATTTAAACCTTCTTGTATACCAAAATCAGCTTGTTAAAACAGGATATTTCCTAATTAAAATCTAACCTTGTGAATCTTACTCGCAAGGACAAAATGAAGAAAGTTAAGAGGTGTAGTTATGATAGATATCATAGTTATAGGTGTTTATTTCCTTTTCCTTATGTCAATCGGTTGGTTATTCAGAACGTTTTCTAGTTCTACAAGCGATTACTTCAAAGGCGGCGGAAAAATGTTATGGTGGATGGTTGGTGCAACTGCGTTTATGACACAGTTTAGCGCATGGTCATTTACCGGTGCGGCTGGTAAAGCATTCACAGATGGTTTTGCAATACTTGCAACTTTTCTAGGTAATGCGGTTGGTTATTTCGGTAACTACCTATTTTTCGCAGCAAAATCACGTCAAATGCGTGTTGTAACTCCAATCGAAGGTGTTCGTCTACGTTTTGGTAAAGTAAATGAGCAAGTTTTCACATTTGCCGCTGTTCCTTCAAGCACAATTTCTGCTGGTATCTGGCTAAACAGCCTTGCAATTTTCGTATCAGCTATTTTTAACATTTCAATCCCTACTACAATTTATATCACAGGTGCTATCGTTGTACTTATGTCTGTTACTGGTGGTGCTTGGGCGGTTATCGCATCTGACTTCCTTCAAATGATAATCATCATGGCCGTTTCTTTCGTTGCATCAGTTGTAGCTATTACAAAAGCTGGTGGCGTTACAGAAATTTTCTCACACGGTTTACCAGAAGCAAGTGCTTTCTCAGCAACAGGTCACACATACTTTGCAATCTTTATGGTATGGGTTATCGCAGCTTTCGCAAAGCAATTCCTAACTACAAATAATATGATCGACTCATACAGATATATGTGTGCAAAAGATACTAAAAACGCTAGAAAAGCAGCTTTACTTGCTTGTTCTATGATGTTCATTGGACCTTTCATTTGGTTCATTCCATCTTGGTTTATGGCAGCTTTCAATCCAGATGTTTCTGCATGGGGACTAACTAACATCACAACAGATGCTACTTACTACGTATTCATCAGAGATTACCTTCCAACAGGTATGGTTGGTCTTATGATGTCAGCAATGTTTGCTGCAACAATGTCTTCTATGGACTCTGCACTTAACAGAAATGCTGGCATTTACGTAAGAAACGTATATAAAGTATTCATCAACAAAAACGCTTCTGAAGAAAAAATGATTTCTGTAGGTAAAATTACAACTCTTGTTTTAGGTGTTTTCATTATCTTAATCGCTCAATTCATCAGCAGTCTAAACGGTTTAGATTTATTCAGCTTAATGCAAACTGTAAGCTCACTTATCGTTCTTCCAATTCTTATCCCAACATTCTTCGGTTACATAGTTAAGAAAACTCCTGACTGGTCAGCTTGGGCTACTTTAATCGTTGGTGCTGGTGTATCATACTTCGTAACTATTGTTCAACAAGATTGGATTGAAGCAATCCTTGGTTGCACTATCACTGCTGCAGAATTTAGCGATATGAAATCTCTAACACTAGGTGTATTACTTCACGCTTGTATCACTCTTCCATTCTTCCTTTGCTCAACATTCTTCTTCAAAGGTTTCTCATCTAAAGAACGTGAAGAAGAGCACGCATTATTCTTTAGCAATATCGCTACAGAAGTTGTGTCTGAAGAAGATGATCCAGAAGCTGTCGAATCTGACAACAACCAAAGAAAAACTCTTGGCAAACTACTTTTAATCGCAGGATTTGGTATTTCTCTTCTTGCATTAATGCCTAATACATTTGCAAACAGACTAATATTCTTAGGTGTTGCAGGTATCGTATTAGCAGTTGGTTTCGGGCTTGTAAAATCAGCTAGTCCATCTAAAAAATTACAAAAATAACTCTCAGTTATTCGCATACAAAATAAAAACACCGACCGTGATGGTTGGTGTTTTTGTTTTTGTATGGTGATGTTTTGTTGTGGGTCACGGGCGAACGCAGTTGTTGTTTTTATTTTTGTATTGTGATGTTTTGTTGTGGGTCACGGGCGAACAATGTTCGCCCCTACGGGGTGCATTATTTTTTAAATCGTGCTAGCTCCCTCCGTCAAAATCAAAGATTTTGCCACCTCCCTCGGAGAGGGAGGCTTTTCCTTGGCTCCTTCTTCGAGGGAGCTGTC